>JAZKJM010000006.1 GCA_040384265.1 Pseudomonadota bacterium
ACCTTAGGACCGTTATAGTTACGGCCGCCGTTTACTGGGGCTTCGATTCAATGCTCTCACATCTCGTCTTAACCTTCCAGCACCGGGCAGGCGTCAGACCCTATACGTCGGCTTGGGAGCCTTCGCAGAGCCCTGTGTTTTAAATAAACAGTCGCTACCCCCTGGCTTGTGACGCCCATCCATAGTTGCCTACGAGTGGGCCACGCTTATCCCGAAGTTACGCGTGCAATTTGCCTAGTTCCTTCAACATCATTCTCTCAAGCGCCTTGGTATACTCTACCATCCCACCTGTGTCGGTTTAGGGTACGGTCTCATGTTGGAGCTATTTCCTGGCACTGCTTCACTGCCCCTACCAATCCAATAAGGAGGAACAATACACGCAATGCGTCACTACCAACTGGTTCAGGAATATTAACCTGATTTCCATCGACTACGCCTTTCGGCCTCGCCTTAGGTGCCGACTAACCCTGCTCTGATTAACATAACGCAGGAACCCTTGGGATTTCGGCGACAGAGTTTCTCACTCTGTTTGTCGCTACTCATGTCAGCATTCGCACTTCCGATACCTCCACGGTTGTTGACACAACCGCTTCGCAGGCCTACGGAACGCTCCGCTACCACTTGACTTACGTCAAGTCCTAAGCTTCGGTACATAGTTTAATCCCCGGTACATTTTCGCCGCAAGATAGCTTATTTAGACCAGTGAGCTATTACGCTTTCTTTAAAGGATGGCTGCTTCTAAGCCAACCTCCTGGTTGTTATGGCCGTCTCACATGCTTCCCAACTTAACTATGATTTTGGGACCTTAGCTGTAGATCTGGGTTGTTTCCCTCTCGACTACGGCAGTTAGCTGTCGCAGTCTGTCTCCCGAGTAGTACTCATGGGTATTCGGAGTTTGGTTAGATTTGGTAAGGCTTTGGGCCCCCCTAGTCCATCCAGTGCTCTACCCCCCACGGTATTCGCTCGAGGCACTACCTAAATAGTTTTCGCGGAGAACCAGCTATTACGAAGTTTGATTGGCCTTTCACCCCTAACCACAGCTCATCACCTACCTTTTCAACGGGAGTGTGTTCGGCCCTCCAGCTGGTGTTACCCAACCTTCAGCCTGGCCATGGCTAGATCACCTCGTTTCGGGTCTAATACGTGCAACTTGTCGCCCTATTCAGACTTGCTTTCGCTACGCCTACACCTATCGGCTTAAGCTTGCTGCACACACTAAGTCGCTGACCCATTATACAAGAGGTACGCCGTCACGGACTAAATCCGCTCCGACTGCTTGTAGGCATACGGTTTCAGGAACTATTTCACTCCCCTCGTCGGGGTGCTTTTCACCTTTCCATCACTGTACTGGTTCACTATCGGTCGGTAAGGAGTACTTAGGCTTAGATCGTGGTCGACCTATGTTCAGACAGGATTTCACGTGTCCCGCCCTACTCGAGATTATTTGCTATATTACCCGTACGGGACTATCACCCCCTATGGTTCAACTTTCCAGAAGATTCCGGTTATTTCACAAATAATACTGGCCTGGTCCCCGTTCGCTCGTCACTACTAGGGGAGTCTCAATTGATGTCCTTTCCTCCGGCTACTGAGATATTTCAATTCACCGGGTTTGCTTAATAACCCTATGTATTCAGGTTACTATACCTCTTAATGAATTCAGAATCCAACATCGATCGCTCGATGCTGTGTACTGAATTCAGAGGTGGGTTTCCCCATTCGGAAATCTCCGGATCAAAGTTTTTTCACAACTCCCCGAAGCTTATCGCAGTGTAACACGTCCTTCATCGCCTCTTACCACCAAGGCATTCACCATATGCCCTTCTCTTATTATCTAGATACAAAGATCTAATTACTTAAAAATTTGGCGCTTGATTGATTTTATGATGCACCTCACGCACAGAGCAAAACAGGCTAAGTCGGCTAAGCTATATTCTTTAGCATACATTGAGTTCAAGGCTGCGGGTAACCCGTCTCCTGCCTTTTACTTCGTATAAGAATTGGCCGCTTCAAAAGCTGCATTCATTCTGTTCGTGCTGTACGAACTAATTTTAACAATCAGCATCAACGTCTTTACCTGCTTGCTATTCAAAGCGAGCTGCGAAACCCCGATCTCCTCGTTAGACGGTGAAGGTTCGGTGTTGGCAGCGCTAGTAAAGCGCGTTGTAGATACCTATTCACTTTTCATTCATCAGCGGGAGGTGGTCTGGAGCGCTTTCGCTTCCTGAGTCTCTCCGCAACCCTTCGAGAAGTTTTCCTCGTCGGGGATGGGCGTTATAATAGCACAACGCGCCCCTCGTCAAGCAAGAAAATGAAAAAAATCCACAGGCAAAAATTTGGCGGAAATCCGCCAGTTTTTTACTCACAGGGCGCACAGCCCCTCGTTTCGGGTGAAAGTTTTTTTACATCCCGATAGAAAATTTATCATCGGCGACCTAATTTCACGCCACTAACACCGCATTTCTATGGAGCTATGACAATGAAACTATCCCACCTGATCCTCGTTCCCGCCTTGCTCAGCCTTGCTGCGTGCGGCACCACCAAACAAGATCGCGCTGTTTCCGGCGGGCTGATCGGCGCCGGCGCAGGCGCTGTGATTGGCTCTACCGTTGCCGCTCCGGTCACCGGCGCGTTGATTGGCGGCAGCGTTGGCGCCGCCACCGGGGCGCTCGCCGATCCTGATACGATCAATCTGGGCAAGCCGTGGTGGAAATAACGTTCCTATAGAGAGACTATAGAGAGGACACACGTATGCGCCGCCATTGTGCCATGTTGCTTGCCACCCTATTGAGCGTCAGCGCCTGTGGCGACACACGGCTTGAGCGCACGGGCAGCGGTGCGGCCATTGGCGGCGGCATCGGGGTGGCATCCGGATTTCTCTGCTGCGATGCCGGGAAAGGCGCGCAGTCCGGCCTTTTCATCGGCATGGCCGTCGGCGCGCTGATTGGGTTTCTGGTCGAGCACCCGCTGTTTTTCAATTACCACGACGATTAGCGAGCACCACGTGGGCATAAAAAAAGCGCCAGGAAATTCCTGGCGCTTTTTTGTTAGCGGGCGAGAACACTCTCTCCCTGGAAGCTAAGCCCTTCGGCCCAAGCCATCGTCCGCCCTAGAATACCCTCCCTGTTAAGATCGGGCGCAAGCCTAAGCATTTCATCCGTCAGAGCCAGGCAGGCCGTCTCACGGGTCTTTTGGTCGCCTGCGCGAATGATACGATTCTCTAACGCGTAAAGCTCCGGGCGCTTTTGCATCGGAACATTCTGCCCCGCTGCCTTCAGCACATCAAAAAAATGGGCGGTTGGGCGCAGTTGCTCCGACTGGGCGCTTCCTTTAAGCAATCTAAACGTATCAGCGTACTGCAGTGGGCCCGGAACGCGCTTTGTAAACATCCTATTCTCCTCCTAAAAACCACCCTCCTACCGCATCTTGCGCGCCGTGAGCATGACGGTTTGATGACAATTTTGTCCTCCCGCGCGCAATGCGCCTCGACGCTGGCCGCGAACCGCCCTATATATTATCCACAATCAATCGTTTCGTCTTAACGGAACCTTAGGAATTTCATGGCAAGGTGGAGATGTACAGTGGTGGATGAGCAGGTGATCGGAACGTTCCATGATCAGTTCATCCGAACATCGGACCATCCCCGCTGTATGGGTGAATCGGAGCATGGAGGCTCTGGCCACGCCGACAGCCACAGCGATATTATGATCGCCGAGCCGAAAGCGAAGACCAAGCGGCCTCCCATGTACAAGGTGATCCTGCTAAACGACGACTATACGCCGATGGATTTCGTGGTGATGGTACTGGAGCAGATTTTCCGCCGCCCCCACCACGACGCGCTGAACGTGATGCTGGAAGTGCATCAGAAAGGCGCGGGCCTCGCCGGAGTTTACACCCGGGATGTGGCCGAAACCAAGGTGGATCAGGTCATCGAATACGCACGGATCAACGAGTACCCGCTCCAATGCACTCTGGAACAGGAATCCTAGAACCAAGAGTAAAAACATGATCTCGCAAAACCTCGAAACCACTCTGCGCACCGCTCTGGAGCTTGCCAAGAAGCAACGCCATGAATATGCGACGCTGGAGCATTTGCTGCTCGCCCTGACCGAGGATGCGGATGCCTCCCCCGTCATGCGCGGCGTGGGCGTGAACCTCACCGACCTCAAACGTGCCCTGATCGATTTCATGGATCAGGAACTCGGCAGCCTCGTCGTCGATCAGCTCGATGAAGCCCGCCCAACCGCTGGTTTCCAGCGCGTCATCCACCGCGCCGCCATCCATGTCCAGTCCGCGGGTAAACACGAGGTGAACGGCGCCAACGTGCTCGTCGCCATGTTCTCCGAACGCGAATCCCACGCCGTATTCTTCCTTCAAGAGCAGGATGTTGGCCGCATCGATGTGGTGAACTTCATCTCCCATGGCATCGTCAAATTCGGCGACCTCACCCGCATTGCCGGCCCGCGCGACCATGGCGAGCAGGAAATGGATGACGGCTCGATCCGCTACACCGCCCAGCAAGAGAAACCAGCCACCGAAGAAAAAGACAGCAAAGACCCCCTCAGCCTTTATTGCGTCAACCTCAACAAAAAGGCGCAGACGGGCAAAACCGATATCCTCATCGGCCGCGAAAACGAAATCGAGCGCACCGTGCAGATCCTCTGCCGCCGCACCAAAAACAACCCGCTGCTGGTCGGCGAAGCGGGCGTCGGCAAAACGGCCATCGCCGAAGGCCTCGCCCTGCGCATCACCCGTGGCGAAGTGCCAAGCGTGCTGCGCAATGCCGTTATTTTCTCGCTCGATATGGGCAGCCTGCTTGCCGGAACCCGCTACCGCGGCGATTTCGAGGAGCGGATGAAAGCCGTCATCAAATCCATCGAAAAACTGCCCGGTGCCGTGCTGTTCATCGATGAAATCCACACCATCATCGGTGCCGGCTCCACCAGCGGCGGCGCGCTGGATGCCGCCAACCTGCTGAAACCCGCGCTGGCGCGTGGCTCCCTGCGGTGCATGGGCTCCACCACCTTCAAGGAATACAACGCCACCATCGAGAAGGACCGGGCGCTTGCCCGCCGTTTCCAGAAAATCGACGTCATGGAACCGACCGTCGAAGACACGATCAAAATCCTGCGCGGCCTCAAGCCCTATTACGAGGAACACCACAAGGTGCGCTTCCTGCCCGCCGCCATCGAGGCCGCGGTGGAGCTCTCCGCGCGCTATATCCACGACCGCAAACTGCCGGATAAAGCCATCGACGTCATCGATGAAGCCGGTGCCGCGCAGATGCTGCTGCCCGAGGCCAAGCGCAAAAAAACCATTACCGTGCGCGAGATCGAGGATGTGATCGCCAAAATGGCCCGCATGCCAAGCAAAACCGTCTCGCTCGACGATGCCGAGCAGCTGCGCAACCTTGAGAAAAACCTCAAACTCACCGTCTTCGGCCAGGATAAAGCCATCGAGGAACTCGCCGCCGCCGTCAAAATGGCCCGCGCAGGCCTACGGGATGACGCCAAACCGATGGGCTCGTATCTCTTCACCGGCCCAACGGGTGTGGGCAAAACCGAAGTCGCCCAGCAGCTCGCTAAAACGCTCGGCATGGAGCTGGTGCGCTTCGATATGTCCGAATATATGGAGAAACACTCCGTCTCCGGCCTCATCGGCGCGCCTCCGGGCTATGTCGGCTACGACCAGGGCGGCCAGTTGACCGATGCGGTCGACAAAACCCCCTACGCCGTGGTCCTGCTCGACGAAATCGAGAAAGCCCATCCGGATGTGTTCAACATCCTGCTGCAGGTGATGGATTACGGCCGCCTGACCGACCAGAACGGCAAACAGGTCAATTTCCGCAACACCATCCTCATCATGACCAGCAATGCCGGGGCATCGGATGCCGCCCGCGCGCCGATCGGCTTCAACCGCGAAGGCCGCGCCGGCGAGGACAAAGAGGCCGTGAACAAGCTGTTCACCCCCGAATTCCGCAACCGGTTGGATGCCACCATCGGCTTTGGCCACCTGACGCGCGACGTGGTCAAGCATGTCGTCCAGAAGTTCATCTACCGCCTCGAATCGCAATTGTCGGAGCGTAACATCACCATTAACCTGAGCGAAACCGCCCAGAACTGGCTGGCCGAACATGGCTACGACAAAGCCATGGGCGCCCGTCCCCTCGCCCGCCTGATCGCTGATAAAATCAAGAAACCCCTCGCCGAGGAAGTGCTGTTCGGCAAGCTCAGCAAAGGCGGCTCCGTCACCATCAGCGAGCAGGACGACGCCCTCACCTTCACCTACGCCCCCACCAAACCCAAAGGCAAAAAACAAGCCGTGGATGATGGCGAGTTGGTAGGGTAAACCGCATGCCTGTCATCACCTTAGAGCCATCAGACGCACCGCCTGAGCCAAACGCACGTCGCTACCCGGATGTTATTCCAAGCATCCATGAACTGCTTTCGATTGTCTCCTTTGACAAAATACAAAGAGACGGCGCCCTCGATCAATTCACTTCAGGTAAAGATACCATCCGGTTTGATACCTCAGCAAACGACCCGGTTGCTACTGAATATCGCCAAATCCGCGAAGCCTTAAAAGCATCGATCCAAGATGATTGGCTATTGAAAACCCTCCCCCCCGGCTCACAACAAGGTGACTACGAACAGCGCCTCGCATACTTAGTGACTGATTCTATCAGAGACACAACATTCTCTGCGCGCAATTACCGCCAAGCGCAAGACGGCGGCTCAACCTCGCGTAACCTCAATCAGCTCACGGACCAGGACGAATATGACTGCGAACATCTTGTCTATATTCGCGGCTTGCTGATGCAGGAAGGCGATCAGTATGCCGTGGCCCAAGGCCTGAGAACCCAATCGACCCAATTTTATGCCATACCGGGCACCATGTTAACCGATCCGTTATTCAATCAAGATATTTTACAGGGACATATCTTCATTGCCAGCGCTGCGACCGGTAATATTGTTGAAGCAACGGATAGAGGCACCGGGTATTATGGCACCAACCGTCATTTCGACGAGATTATTGCGGGTTACCCCATGGTCGCCAATAATTCCATTTATGCGCCCAGCGCATATAATGCAGATCTGGAAGCAGCAGCCCAACGCTTATCTGTCATTCAAAAAACGCCCGAGCATCTGGATACGCTTGGCGCAATGAGGCAGCGCGTGTTGAATATCCCAAATCCATTCGCGAAAAATAGCCTCGGCGAAGCCTTGTGGTATTCTAACCAATTGAGTACGCGGGCATTAGACTTTGAAAGTCAGTGTGCCTCCACGATGCTAGTCATGACAACGGACGGCGCTGCCATTATCGCAGAATCGGGTGCTGCACTAGAAGCAGGCCAGTTACTGGTAGACCAGAAATGCACTAGCAAAGCAGTACTCCACGAACAAAAAGAGCGCGCTGTCGATTCCATTAAAAAATGGCTTTTTCCAGAAAAATTGACGTTCTCCGATGTCCCTAAAGAAAAAGAATCTGCCGAGAAAGAGCCTGCCCGGATAAGCATCCTGCCGCCCAATCCAGATGCTGCCATTGAGCGTTAGCCATAGCCATCCATTCGTCTACATGCTAACATACGGCATGCGCTTCTTTTTTCTCTTCCCCCTCCTCTTCGTCCTGCCTGCACACGCCCAACCTCTCACCTACACCCGCCTCACCTCCGGCACCGGCTTTGTGGTGAATCGGGAGGGCCATGTCATCACCAACGCCCATGTGGTGCAGGCCTGCCAGTCCATTTCCATCCTGACGCCAGAAGGCGAGCTACCCGCCACCCTTGTCGCCAGCGACCGCGAGCGCGACCTTGCTGTGCTCAAAGCGCCGTCGTTTCGTGGCAAAGCCATCGCCCCGCTGCGCTGGAACATCGACGGGCTGCGCGTCGGGGATGCGGTCATCGTCATGGGCTTCCCCGGCGAGGAAGGCAGCACCGGCCACTCCCAATTCAAAAAAACCACCGTTACAAGCCTGAGCGGCCCCACCGGCGAGCCCAACCGCATCCAGCTGAAAAGCGTGGCCCGGCACGGCAATTCCGGCGGCCCGGTGCTCGATACCAGCGGCAACGTCATCGCCGTCATCACCGGCATCGCCCTCACCTATAAGGTGCAGCCCGATGGCCGCATCGGCCGCGAAGCCCTCGGCCAGTCGGATTTTGCCATCACCCTGCCCGCGCTGCAGGACTTCCTGCGCGACTACCGCATCCAATCCTATAAATCCTCCAGCGGGCAGATCGCCCGGGCAGACAGTGTCATTCAGGATAACGGCCATAGCTTCATCGTCCCCGTGCGCTGCATTCAGGGCACCGAGCAGCGCTAAAGAGATTGGCTAGTGATGAGCGGCGGCTGGGGCGGCGGCCGCAGCAGGCGCCGTCACCGGGGCTTCTACCGCCGGGGCGGACTCTTTCGGTGACGACAACGCCGCATCCGGAATCAGGATATGCGACCCACGCAGCATGATAATCGTAATCCGCCGGTTGCGCGGCCCACGTGGCTCCTGCGGTGTGTACAGCTCGCGGTCAGCCATCCCCACCACTTTTTTCGGCCGCTCCATTTCAACCCCGGCCTTCAGCAGGAACCGCCGCGCCGACTGGGCCCGGTCCGAGGAAAGCTCCCAATTCGTATAATTCGCCTGCCCGGCCTCCAGCTGCGACGCATCCGTATGCCCGGTGATCGAGATATAATTCGGCATCTTCTTGATTAGTGAGGTAATTTTCGTCAGGATCGCACGGCCGGCATCGGTCAGGGTCGACGTACCCTTCTCAAACATCGCATGCTTGTCGGAATCGGTAATATCGATCTTCAACCCCTCCGGCGACTGGCTCACGGCGATATTTTCCTGATATTGCTTCATCGCCGCGTCCTGCGAGAAGGCCTGCTCAATCGACGATGCCCCCTTCTTGAACAGGTTGTCGTCCATATTCGCGTCCGATTTCGAGGGAGTGTCCACGCTGTCAGGCGTGCTGCCGCTGGGCGGACTGCCGGCAATCACCGCGGGCGCCGATCCGCCCTTGCCCTTGCCATCCTTATTGGCCGTCGCGCCGCCATCGAAGCCGATCCCCTGGCTATCCTTGATCCCCTGCGTTGGCGTAAAATATTCCGATAGCCCCTGCAGCGTCGCCTTCGAGGACGACGACAGTAGCCACAGCAGCAGGAAAAACGCCATCATCGCGGTCACGAAATCGGCATAGGCCACTTTCCATGCCCCGCCATGATGGCCGCCGCCACTGACTTTCTTGACTTTCTTGATGATGGGACGCTTGGCATCGTCCTTTTTTTTCTCGCCAGCCATGCCCTAGGTCGCCGCTGGCAGGTTCTGCAGCAGCGTCTCCATCTCCGAGAATTTCGGCTGGTAGATGCTCGGAATATTGCCGCGGCCGATTTCCACCGACACTTGCGGCGCATTGCCCTGCAAGTGCGACACCAGCACCGAGCGAATGATCTGGTAGAAGGTAAAGTCCTGCTCATACACCTGATTCAGCTTCGTCGCGATCGGGCCGACCAACCCATAGGCCAGGAATACGCCAAGGAACGTGCCCACCAGCGCGCCGCCGATCATCCCGCCCAGAATCTCCACCGGCTCGCTGATGCTGGCCATGGTCTTGATCACCCCAAGCACCGCCGCTACAATGCCCAGCGCCGGAATACCATCGGCCATCGTCTGAATCGCATGCGCCGGCCCAAGCGCTTCATGATGGTGCTTCTCCAGCTGTTTTTCCATCATATCTTCAAGCTGGTTAGGGTCTTCGAAGTTCATGGTGATCATCCGCAGCGTATCGCAGATGAAATCGACCGCGAAATGGTCATGCAGGATTTTGGGGTAAAGCTGAAAAATAGCTGATTGTTCAGGATTTTCAATATGTTGTTCCAGCGCCACCATCCCTTTGGTGCGCACCAGCTTGAGGATGCTGAATAGCAATGCCAGCAGGTCCTTGTAATCCTGCGCCTTCCACTTTGGCCCCTTGAAGGATTTGCCCACATCCTTCAACGCGCCCTTGATCACGTTGCCCTTGTTGCCAAGCATGAAGGCGCCCACGGCCGCGCCGCCAATAGCCATGAATTCGTGCGGAGCCGCGTGCAGAATAATCTCAAGCTTCCCGCCAGCCATCAGATAGCTGCCGAAAACCATAGCAAAAACAACGACGATCCCGATTATTCCAAGCATGCGGTCAACATTCCATCGCTAAGTGAGCCGTCAATCTACCGCATTCCTTAGCGCTTTCCAGTGTAATCGCGCTTAGAGCCGATTGTTTTGCCCGGCTGTTGCAGCTGCGTCACGCGCGCGGGCGCCCGTCCCCCGCGCATCGGGGTAAAGTCCCGCCATACCAACGATGGGTTCGAGGGCGAGATAGGCCCGGTTGAGCTCTTCGACCAGTTGCGGGTCACGCAAGTCATCAAAGGTGAGTCGATCACGGTAATGGGTGGTCACCCATTGCTCTAACAAGTCATAGGTTTCATCGGTGAGAATGACCCCCGGATGCATCGCCTCTTCTTGTTCCGGATTCAGAACAATGCGTAAACGCAGGCATGCCGGGCCACCCCCATTACGCATGCTCTCGCGCACGTCAAGGTAGTGGACCTCATGCAACACCCCTTCCTCGACCAATCGCTCAATCACTGCCCGTGCCCCTGCATGTTGCGCACATTCGGCAGGTGCCACCAGCGCGTAACGCCCCCCCTCCAGCGCAAGCAACTGGGAGTTGAAAAGATAGGTCGCAACCGCATCCGCTACCGAAAGTTCTTGGGATCTTATTTCCCGATATAGGAATCCCGGACGCGTTGCAGCCATTTTCCGTAACTCTTCTTGATGCTCAGGAACAAAAGCCTCCGCATGAACGATCATGAGGTTGGTGGTATTCATGGCAATAACATCATTGTGAAAAACCCCCTGATCGATCGCCGCGGGCGATTGTTTCAAATAGAGGCAATGTTCCCTTTTAATACCATGGAGTCGCGATACACTTTCACTTGCAAGCAATTTTTGCCTAGCTGGCATTAAAAGAGATTTAATAGTTTTTTCATGACTTTTTCCATAGACAAAAATATGTGTCCCAATGGAATTATTTTCCGAGCATATTCTCATATGGTTAGCTGCTCCTTCATCGCCAAATTCATCGGTCGATGGAAGTGCATTATGAATAGAAAATAATTTATCATTATGGAAAATATTTTGAAGCAATTTTTTGCTGAATTCCGTCTCAATGCTGCGATGGTAGTGGCTCACAAGGTTTGCGGGCGTCAGGTGAAGGCAATTATTATGAGTATCCGTAGCGGGGGTCACCGTGGCAGCATTAGCCGCCCACATGAAGGACGAAGAATAGACCGAAGCAAGCAGCCCCGGCGCCTCCTTCGCAGCTGTGGATAAGATGGTGGCGACATCCCCCGTGAAGCCAAGGCGGGTCAGCTCACTTAGCCGCGGCCGGTAATGCGGCGGCAGGAAGGCCTGTGGCACCCCAAGGTTGCGTACAAAGCGCATCTTTTGAAGCCCCTGCAGCGCCGCAAGCCGCGGGTTAGAGGGCGCCCCGGCGTTCTGTGCGGCCGCCAGGTTGCCCATTGCCAAACCAGCATAATTATGGGTCGGGCCAACCAATCCATCAAATTGCCATTCACGTGCTTGCATAGATTATCCTATTGTCATTCCTGGTGGAAGTTGCTCGGGAAGGGTTAGCGCTCCCACTTCAACCGACGCCACCGGATAGGCACAATAGTCTGCTGCATAAAAACCCGCTGGTCGGTGGTTTCCGCTAATCCCGACCCCGCCGAACGGGCCTGCGCCGGATGCACCGGTCGTTTGTCGGTTCCAATTGATTAATCCGGCCCGAATTTCATGGCTAAGTAACTGAAACAGTGCAGGATCGTCGCATAAAATTGCCGCGCTCAACCCAAAGCGAGTGCTGTTAGCAAGCTCGACGGCCTCCCTGTGGTTTTCCACCATGTATATTTGTAAAATTGGGCCAAAGTATTCCTTATCCGGAACATTCTTGATCCCCGTCATATCGATGATGCAGGGCGATAAAAACGGTAGTCCGGGACGGGGTGCTTCCATCCGCAACAGCACCTTTCCACCGAGGGCCTCCAAGGTCGCCTGCGCCTCTAAAAGACGGGCAGCCTCACCCATGGAAATCACCGGCCCCATGAAGGCAAGCGGCGTCTCGTCATATGCCCCAACACGAAGGCTGGCTGCCGATTTTACCAATAGTTCTACGAATGCATCGCGCTGCTGCCAGGGCGGCAAAATCAAGCGGCGGGCACAGGTGCAGCGCTGCCCGGTACCGGTAAACGCCGAAAGCAATGTCTCATGCACCGCGGCCCGAATATCCGAAACCTCATCCACAATCAGTGGGTTATTCCCTCCCATTTCCAGCGCCAGCATCACTTGCGGGCGCCCGGCAAACTGGCGGTGAATGGCCTCCCCCGTTGTGGTGGAGCCGGTAAACAGCACCCCATCGACCTCCGCGGCTGCCAAGGCGATCCCGGTCTCCCGCTCGCCCTGTACCAGATTTAGTACCCCCGGCGGCAACCCGGCAGCATGCCATTGGCGCACCACCCATTCCCCTACCAGCGGCGTATGCTCACTGGGTTTGAAGACCACTGTATTTCCTGCCAAAAGTGCTGGCATAATATGCCCGTTGGGCAAGTGCGCCGGGAAATTATAGGGGCCGAACACCGCCATGACCCCGTGGGCACGATGATGCACCACCGCCGTGCCCCCCGGTGCCGGGCGGGACGCTGTGCCCGTGCGCTGCGCATATGCTTCCACCGCAAAACCCAACTTTGCCACCACGGCAGCCGCTTCGGAGGCGGCATCCCACATGGCCTTGCCAGTTTCTTTCGCAATAACAATGGCTAATTCTTCCTGAGCCGCCATCACTTGTGCCTTAAATTGCTCCAAAATCGCCAGTCGTTCCGCATATGGAATTTTCCGCCATCCATCGAAGGCTGCGCGGGCGGCGGTAACGGCTTCGGCCACCACTTTCTCCCCTGCTGCGGCCCCTTCCCACAAGGCTTGCCCGGTGGCGGGGTTCAGCGAGGTGAAGCGGTGGGTTCCCTCATCCACCCATAACCCATTGATATAATGCATATGAACTCCCTTTTATCGCCAGCGCTAAACGGGGTAATAGCGCACCATATCCCCCATCGCCACCCCCGCCCGGCGCGCAAGCCGGGGGGTGATATGCAGCCCCTGCGGCAGTACTGCAATCCGTCCGACCGCACAGCGGAAATTCTCGAACCCATTGTTACTGAGCATGAATTTCTCGGTTTCCTCTGGCAACTCATCAATCGTACAGATCGGTGCAAGGGCGGCGGCGGCGACCACATGGATCGCATCCCGCTCGGCAATCAGGGTGGGGCCACCATCAAAAATATCGATATAACCGTTATATTTGAATCCCTGCCGCTCCAACATCGCCTTCGCCGGTTCGGACGCCGCGTTCACCTGCCCCACCACCTGCTGCGCGGATTTTGGTAACAGGCTGAGATAAACCGGATATTTTGGCATGAGGTCATTAATGAACTGGTTGCCCTGGGTGGCGTTAATATAGTCCGCCTTAGCAAAATTCATCTGGAAGAAGCGCTTTGGCAACGCATTGTAAAATGGTGCATTTCCGTCCACATCATGGACCCCACGCATTTCGGCGATCACCTGCTCGGCAAAATAATGCGGATGGGCGGCGATGAAAAGAAACCGCGCCAGCGAAATCATCTTTCCCAAACGGTCGCGGCGGTAAGATGGCTCTAAAAACAACGCCCCCACTTCTGTCGCACCGGTCAGGTCGTTGGTGACCTGCAGCATGGTTTGTTTTGAAAATATGTCTAATTGGGTGGATGTTTGGGTGATTGTTGTCAATTTATACGAATAAAACGGCTGGGTAAGACCTATTCTGGACTTGATACCGCATGTTCCGGCGATGTGGCCGCCATTTTCGCTGTCTTCCAGCACGAAAAAGAAGCTTTCCTCACCCGGTTTCGGGTATGAACCGGCAAAACTACTCACCGATGCTTCGATTTTTTCACGCAGCACCGCTTCATCCGGCGGCAGGGAGGTCATGCCGAACCCGGCCTGCCGGGCAATCGCAAGAACGGCAGCATGATCATGGATGCTAGCAGGGCGAAGAAACATACGTTAACTCCCTCATTTATCGTATAGATATATCACATCCGCCGGTCACTGGCTAGGGATGTTAAGCTCCCCCTTTGCCAGTCGCATCAGTAGCAAGGCAGAAAGCTGTGCGCGCTCCACGAAGGAGTCGAGATAGGCGATTTCCTGCGCCGAATGAATATGGGCGCCGCGCACGCCGAGCGTATCGACGTTGGGAAGCCCGTATTTCCAAAGGTTATTGCCATCGCAACAGCCGCCGGAGGGCTTCACGGCGAGGGTGAGGCCCAGTTCACGCCCGCAGGCCAGCACCATATCGAAAATAGCCTGGATTTTTGGAGCCAATGGCTTCGGTTGGCGAGTGAATTGGCCATTAATTTCGGCTCCGTAACCTTCTCGTGCGCGGATGGGTGCAAGGATGGTGTGCAGGGCCTCCATCACCCATGCCTCGTCGGCAGGCTGGGCGGTGCGCACGTTGCAGCGCAGGATCGCCAGTTCAGGTACGACATTAAGTGCGCCGCCACCCTCGATCTTTCCGGGGTTGATGGTGACGCCTTCGCGTTGCCCATTCAGTGCAAACACCGCCTGGGTGATTTCGGCGGCGGCGACGATGGCATTGCGCCCATCGCCGGGGTTGCGCCCGGCATGGGCGGCGCGGCCACGAACGACAATGCTGAAATTGCCGCTGCCCTTGCGTGCACCAGCAAGGGTGCCATCCGCGAGCGCAGGTTCGTAGACGAGGCCGAGATGTTTGCCCACCGCCGCGCGCTTGAGCAGCGGGTCGGACGCGACAGAACCGATTTCCTCATCCGGATTCAGCAGCACCTGCCAGCCCAGCTGCCCGGCCCACGGGCTTTGCTCCAGCGCGAGCAGCGCATGCAGCATCACGGCAAGGCCGCCTTTAAGATCGGCAACGCCGGGCCCATGCAGCACGGAATCATCCCTTTTCTTTGATACTTGAAAGGGATGGTCGATGCCATACACCGTATCCATATGGCCGACGAGCAGCACTTGCAGCGGCGCATATGGGTGCTTGACGATGCTTAACGCCTCCGCCATCGGCACGTCGACCGTTTCGCCAAGCGCATTGATCTGGGTAATGGGCGATAAGGCGATGACCTCGGCCACACCGCCCAGCGGCGCAAACGCCTCGGCCAGCGCTGCACGCATCGTTCGTAGCCCCACAAGATTATAACTACCGGAATTAATCGCCGCCCATTGCTCGGTCAGGCCGATCATCGTCGTGGATTGCCCGGCAACCCAGTCGAGAACCTTCCTGAGGGCTGGATCCATCAGCTGGCGCTGGCTTTCTGGGCCTGCAGCGCCGTTTTCAGGCGGGCAAGACCCGTTTTCAGCTCCGCATCACTAATCGTAAGCGGCGGCAGGAAGCGCATCACATTCGGCCCGGCGACCAACACCAGCACACCATGGCGGCGCGCCAGCTCGGAAATATCGCCGGATTTACCGGCATATGCCGCCGTCAGCTCCGCCCCGATCATCAACCCGCGGCCACGGATTTCGCTGAACATCTGAAGATCCGCATTGATCGCCGCAAGCCCCTCGCGCAACAGAGCGGCCTTGCTGGCAACCCCGACCAGAATATCCGCCCGCGCCAGTTTGGTGACCGACGCCAGCGCCACCGCCGACATGACCGGATTGCCGCCAAACGTGGTGCCATGGGTGCCAAATTGCAGGGTTTGCGCCGCTTTTGCACCGACCAGCATCGCTCCAATCGGCAAGCCACCGCCGAGCGCTTTGGCCAGCGTCACCACATCGGGCACAATCTCATCCTGCGTATGGGCGAACACGGTGCCGGTGCGGCTGAGCCCGGCCTGAATTTCATCGACCACCAGCAGCGCGCCGACCGTGTCGCACAGCGCCCGCAAATGCTTGAGGAAGCCCGGTTTGGCAGGCATCACCCCGCCCTCGCCCTGCACCGGCTCGACAAAAATCGCGCAGGTGTTTTCATCGACCAGCGCGGTGATCGCGGCTTCATCATTAAACGTATCGCAATAAATAAATCCACCGGGCATCGGCTCGAAACCGATATGGTATTTCGGCTGGGCGGTGAGTGTCACCGTCGCCAGCGTGCGGCCATGGAAGGAGCCGTTGAAGCTGATAATATTGCGCTGGGCGGGCGGTTTGCCCTGATCAGCCGCATATTTACGCACCAGCTTGATCGCCGCCTCGTTCGCCTCCGCGCCGGAATTGCATAGGAACACGCGCTCGGCAAACGGCGCCAGCTCCACCAGCGCTTCCGCCAGCCGGATCGGCGGCTCGGTGAAAAACACGTTGCTGGTATGCCAGAGCTTGCGCGACTGGGCATCGAGCGCCGCCAGCAAATCCGGGTCCTGGTGGCCCAGCGAACAGACGGCAATGCCCGCGCCAAGGTCGATATAATCATTGCCATCCATATCCCACACCGTCGCGCCCACCCCGCGGTCGAGGATCATCTCGCGCGGTTTATAGTTGGGGGTGTAATAGGCCTTCCCTTTAGCGATCAATTCGGCAGAAAGCGGGCCGGGAGTATGGGTGGCGGCAGGCAGGTCGGACATGGTATGGACTTTCTTGGCGTGTATTTTCTTCTTCCATTTACTCATATTCCTGCGCACAACGCAAATGAACCGCATGCAATGCACCAAAGATTCCGATGAATGTGACCACGAAACACCTGATTATCTACGGCTATGTCCAAGGCGTCGGCTACCGCGCCTGGGTGATCGAGGGCGCACGTCGGCTGGGCCTCACCGGCTGGGTGCGTAACCGCGCGGAAGGCACGGTGGAAGCCGTTTTTGTTGGCAAGCGCGCGGCTGTGTTGCGGATGGTCGAGGCCTGCCGTCAGGGGCCAGATCGGGCCCGGGTGACCGGGGTCGACAGCATCGACTGGATTGGCGATGTCCCCACCGATTTCCGCCAACTGCCGACGGATTAAGCAAACACCCGCGAAAAATTGTCGCGCAGCGCCGCACGCGCCTGTTCCATGGTCACCGCCTGCCCCAGCGCCTGCAGCGAGGTGACGCCGAACTCGCGGATGCCACACGGCACAATCCCCGCATAATGGCGAAGGTCCGGCTGCACATTGAGCGCGATGCCGTGGCTGGTCACCCATTTTTGCACCCGCACGCCCAGAGCGGCAATCTTTGCCTCGCCGCGCGGCGTCTGCACCCAGACCCCCACCCGGCCCGGGCGGATGAACCCCTCGATGCCGAACCCTTCCAGCGTCAGGATGATCCAGCGTTCGAGGTCGCGCACATAGGCCCGCAAGTCCGGCCCGGCGGGGCCTGCATGGCGTTTCAGGTCACGCATCAGGTACACAATTTGCTGGCCCGGCCCATGATAGGTCACCTGCCCGCCGCGCCCGGTTTCGTACGTGGGAATGCCGCCCGCACCCAGCACATCGGCCGCATTGGCGCTGGTGCCCAGCGTGTAAAGCGGCGGGTGCTCCACCATCCAGCCCAACTCCGGCGCGCGGCCCTGCTGCACCGCCGCCACGCGCGCCGCCATCGCCGCCAGCGCCGCCGGATACTCCACAAAATCCGTTGCTACATCCCATTCCATGCGCCCACCATCCTGCCTTCCCCCAGCCGATGCAAGCGCGAAGTGGGTGCCGGCAAGCAGCCCAATCTTAAACATGAACGGCCAGCAAGCAAACTAGACCTAAAAATCTGTTATCAAACGAGAAATAGATCATCAATTCTTCCAGTAAATCCCTTGGATGGCATAATTGTTGCTAGCAGCAGGGCGCACTATTTCTTTACCAACCCACCGCAAAGGAGTCACTCTATGCGCCCGTATCTTCCTTACCCCGTTACCGTCAATGACACCAATAAGGCCGATAGTATCGACATCACCGGTTATTCTACCGAAGCACATGGCAGCAGCGAAAATAATGCAATCGCGGTTTCTCAGGCTTCCAGCAACGACCTCTATGGCAGCACCGGCGAGGATACACTCTGGGGTGCCCATTCCAGCGGCAACTTTTATGGCGGCAACGGAGATGACCTGCTCTCGGCCTCCTATTTCAGCGGCAACCTCTATGGCGGAGCCGGAAAGGACGAAATCTATGGCGGGGCCAGAAGCGGGGAAGCCTCGCTTTCCCCGACATTCACCGGCAACATTTATGGCGGCACCGCAGATGACATCATCTCGACTCAATATGCCAACGGGAACTTCTACGGGGGAACCGGCAACGACCACGTCTCGGTTCAATCTGGCCAAACCCATCTTTACGGCGGAACTGGCAACGACTTCTTCAGCAGCGCTCAGGATTCCCACAGCACCACCACCGTCTATGGCGGGGCTGGAGACGACACATTCGTCAGCATACACGGCAATGCAACCATGTATGGCGGATCTGGAGACGACGAATTCCTCAGCATACATGGCAATGCGACCATGTATGGCGGCAGCGGCGATGACGAATTCACAAGCTACTACAACGGCGATCTAAAGCTCGTTGGCGGCAGCGGCGATGACTCGATCCGGGGCGGAGACGGCAACGAGCGGCTCTATGGCGGCGGCGACAACGACACCATCCAAGGGAATATAGGCAATGACCAGTTGATCGGCGGGGCGGGCGACGACAGCCTTATCGGCGGAGCGGGCAGCGACGCTCTCTATGGCCGCGATGGCAACGATGTTCTCAAAGGCGTCGAGTTGAGGTTCGGCTCGGCACCATTGAACTATGTAAACGGCGTCGACAAGCTCTATGGCGGTGCTGGGGACGACGTGCTCGATATGCGCTCAGCCGGCGGCAGTGGCCGTCTCTATGGCGGCGAAGGAAGCGATACCTTCATGTTTTCGGCCGGGCATAGCGCTTCTCTCGCGAGCGATGATCCTCTGAAGAACATTAGCGCCCACTACAAGGTTTATGACTTTAACGTCGCCGAGGACAAACTCAGCCTCGACACCACCACACCCAACGTCACCTTCACCGAAAGCGGTAATGCCGTGATCAGCAGCACCTATGGGGAGCAGCATAACACCGTGACGCTGGTGGGCATTTCGCAAGAAGAGTGGAGCCATATCCAGTTCGTGTAACGATCCAGCATATTCACCAATGCGAGAGGGGGCTTAACGCCCCCTCTTTTTTGTCCGGCGAGCATCTCCACCGCACCTTCTTCAATAAAATTATGAACCGTGAATTAATTTTTTAATTAATTTATTGCACGCCCGGAATTAACGTAAAAACATAAAATTACTTTATTATCAACAATGACAAATAAAATTTATGGCAATTTCATTAATATTTTTAATAAAATAATAAAATAATATTTGGCAAATAGTTAATTTTATGGCACTAATCGGAAACCAAATACCGCACTGCCACATCTCACCATGGAGCCAGCATGATTATCTCGACCAGCCCGTCTTTCACCGAAACCGCAAAAACCTTTAACGGCACCAAGGGCCCCGATTACATCGAGACCACCGACAAAAATGACATCATCCTCGCTGGCGCAGGCGATGACCACATTAACGCCCTTTCCGGCCATAACCGGGTCGATGGTGGCGCGGGCAACGATCATATCACCGCCTATTTCGGCAATGACACCATCCTGGGCGGCAGCGGCAATGATACCATCTACAGCCACGAAGGCGATGACAGAATCGTCGCCGGATCCGGTGACGATAAGATTCATGCCGGGGAAGGCAATAACGTGATTTACGGCGGCTCGGGTGATGATGCCATCGTCACAGATGATGACCGCAACGACGCCTTCAAACCCGATGGGCGCGGCGATAACTATGTCGACGGCGGCAACGGCCATGACTTTATCCAAACATCCGATGGCAATGACACCATCCTGGGCGGCGCGGGTAATGACTGGATCAATGCCCAGGCCGGCCATAACCGGGTCGATGGTGGTTCGGGTAGCGATACCATCACCACCTATTTCGGCAACGATACCATCTTCGGTGGCAGCGGCAACGATGTCATTCATAGCCATGAGGGGGATGACAAAATCTATGCTGGCTCCGGCGACGATAGGGTTTTTGCCGGGGAAGGCAATAACGTGATTTTTGGTGAAGCCGGTAACGACAAAATCATCGCAACCAATAGCCGTAATGGCACCTTCAACCGCGAGGAGCGCAACGATAACTATGTCGATGGTGGCAAAGGCCACGACTTTATCGAAACATCCGATGGCAACGACACCATCCTCGGCGGCAGCGGCGATGACTGGATCAACGCCCATGCCGGCCATAACCGCGTCGATGGCGGCTCCGGGAACGATACCATCACCACCTACTTCGGTAACGACACCGTCCTTGGCGGCACTGGCAACGACACGATCCATAGCCACGAGGGCGACGACAGAATCCATGCGGGTTCCGGCGACGATAAGGTTTATGCTGGCGAGGGCAATAACGTCATTTTCGGCGAAGCCGGTAACGACAGCATCGTCACCACCGATGGCAGCAATGACATCTTCAACCGAGATGGGCGCAGCGATAATTACGTCGATGGCGGCAAAGGCCACGACTTTATCGAAACATCCGATGGCAACGACACCATCCTCGGCGGCAGCGGCGATGACTGGATCAACGCCCATGCCGGCCATAACCGCGTCGATGGCGGCTCCGGGAACGATACCATCACCACCTACTTCGGTAACGACACCGTCCTTGGCGGCACTGGCAACGACACGATCCATAGCCACGAGGGCGACGATAAAATCATCGCCGGTGCGGGCCATGACCTTGTCGAAAGCGGCGATGGCAACGATAGCGTCTACGGTAACGCTGGCGATGACGCACTTAACGGCGGCGCCGGGGATGACCTGCTCGTCGGCGGCGATGGCAATGACAAAATGGAAGGCAGCGCGGGCAACGATCGGCTCGTTGGCGGCACGGGCAACGACTACCTCGATGGTGGCGAGGGTAATAACACCCTCGTTGGCGGCGCCGGCAACGATACGCTGGTTGCCAAAAACGGTAGCAACACCCTGAATGGTGGCGATGGGGCTGACCGGTTAGACGTTTCCGTCGATACCATCTTTGGCCCGGCGGCATCGACCGACACTACCCTCACCGGCGGCAGCGGGGCCGACCTGTTCAGCTTCAGCTTCAACAACAATGATGTTTTTGGCAACTTCACCGGTGATCTGGTCCACCATAGTTACACCGTCACCGACTTCGACGTTACCCAGGATACGCTCTCGTTCTCGAGCAGTGTCTTTAACTGGGTGGCCGTTGAAGGCTACGCGCAGTATAACCGGAGCGACCTGGAGGCCATCTCCCGCGTCACCTTTACCGAAGGCCCGGATGCCTCGACCACCCTGCATGTTACCCTTTCCGACGCAGTCGATGCCACCATCACCCTTGTCGGGGTCGATGCGCAGGAGTGGAAACAAGTCGATTTTGCTTAAGTCACGGCGGTTCCTTAAAGAGAGGGGAAGGCGATTGCCTTCCCCTTTTTCGTGTGCCCACCCATTAGCAGTTGCACTGCCCGCAAACATTTGCTATTTGACCCCCCTCCTAGCTGGCTGGTGTGCGACCGTGGTGGAATTGGTAGACACACTACCTTGAGGTGGTAACGGGGCGACCCATGGAAGTTCGAGTCTTCTCGGTCGCACCAGCCAGCTAGGCGTGTACATCAGCATGATTTCTACGGTCAATTTCGTCGTCACGCTGGTGCTCGCTCGGTTACGTAGCGCTGCTACGCGCCCTCCCTGCGCGCCATCGCTCCTAGAACTTGCCACGTATAAATCATGCTGATGTACACGCCGGAGTCTAGTTCGGATAGCCATCTGCACCAGGCATCAAAAACCCCATCACTGTCACCCCGTCGAACGACGGGGTCCACCTTGCTCACGGGACGCAACGAAGCAGACACCAAAGAACTTCCCACTCTTTTTCCTTTGCTTTTTTCTCCCGGTAGTTCAGGTAAGTGCGTAGCCGCGATGGCCGCGGCGAGCCGGAGCGGTAGCGAACGATGGGGAGCGGTAGCTGGGGGCGTTTTTGCCCCACGCGGCGCAGCCGCCAAACACGAAAGGAGGGCGTGCCATGAGAGATGACGACTACACGCCCGCCGAAACCAACGCCGATAGCGGCTTTTCGCTCAGCCCGGAATTCGTTCAGGAAATCATCGACGCCATCGCCCGCGAGGATGTCGTCGCCACCCGCGACCTCGTCTACCCCCTGCCCGCGCCCGACCAGGCCGAACTGTTCGAACAGCTCAGCCACGACGAGCGCCGCTGGCTGACCGAAACCATCGCCGCCGGGTTCGACTCCGAAACCCTCGCCGAACTCTCGCCCGAAGCCGCCGAAGACGTGATCGAGGCGCTCGGCACCCTGAAATCCGCCGAAGTGCTGGCCGAACTTGAAACCGATGATGCCGTCCACATCCTCGAAGATTTAGGCTTCGCCGAGCAGCAGGAGCTGCTGGAAGGCATGCCCACCCAAACCCGCGAAGAGCTGGAAGAAAGCCTTACCTACGATCAGGAATCCGCCGGGCGCCTGATGCGCAAAAAACTGGTCGCGGTGCCGGAATTCTGGAATGTCGGCGACACGATCGACTTCCTGCGCGCCGCCGACGAACTGCCGGAATATTTCTACGTCATCTACACCGTCAACGCCGCCTTTGTGCCCACCGGCCGGGTGCTGCTTGGCACCATCCTTGGCAACAAGCGCGACGTGCCGCTCGAACAGATCCGCCAGACCACCATCTACGCCGTCTCGACCGAGACTGACCAGGAAGAAGTCGCCTACCTGTTCCGCAAATACGCCCTTGTCGAAGCGCCGGTGATCGATGGCGACGGCATGCTGGTCGGCACCATCACGGTCGATGACGTGGTCGACGTGATGCAGGAAGAGGAAGAAGAAGATTACCTGCGCGCCGGGGGGGTAACCGGGCAGGATTTTCAATCGAGCGTGTGGGAAACCGTGCGCGCCCGTTTCGGCTGGCTGTTCGTCAATCTCATCACCGCCATCCTCGCCTCGGCGGTGATCGGCATGTTTGAAGTCACCATCGAGAAAATCGTCGCCCTCGCGGTGATGATGCCGATGGTCGCCAGCATGGGCGGCAACACCGGCACCCAGACCATCACCGTCGCTGTGCGCGCCATCGCCACCAAGCAGCTGACCAATGCCAATAGCGGCTATTACATCCGCAAGGAAATGTTCATCGGCTTCCTCAACGGCGCCGGGCTTGGCGTCATCATGGGCGCGGGCGTCTACCTGTTCTTCGACGATGTCTGGCTATCGCTGGTGATGCTGCTTGCCGCCACCATCACCATGACCATGGCCGGGCTGTGGGGCTCGGTGATCCCCATTTTCCTCAACCGCCGCGGTGTTGACCCGGCCATCTCCTCGGGCATCTTCCTCACCACCGTCACCGATTGCGTCGGCTTTTTCAGCTTCCTCGGCCTTGCAACGCTGATTTTGTTGCATACCTCATAGGGCAACCACTCGCGGCAAAGGAGACATCCCATGCGCCACCTGATTGCCGCCGTCATCATTCTTTTGGGGAGCACCGCCATGGCCGCCACTACCGCACCCGTTACCAAAACCGCCATTTTCGCCGGGGGATGTTTCTGGTGCATGCAACCGTCGTATGATACTACCAAAGGCGTCAGCGCAACCCGCGTTGGCTATACCGGTGGCCCGGCGAAAACGGCGACCTACGAGCAGGTATCCGGCGGAAAATCCGGCCATGTTGAGGCGATTGAAGTGACCTATGACCCGGCGACGGTGGCGTATGAAGCGCTGGTCGAGACCTTCTTTGAAAATATCGACCCGACAGATGCCGGTGGCCAGTTCGCCGATCGCGGCAGCCAATACCACACGGCGATTTTCTATGCCGATGCCACGCAGAAAGCCGCCGCCGAAAAAGCCAAAGTGGCGCTCGCCGCCAAGTTCGCACCCGCACCAATCGCGGTCGCCATCCTGCCCGCCCAACCGTTTTATGAAGCCGAGGCCGACCACCAAAAATACTACCAGAAAAACAAGGCCCACTACAGTGCCTACAAAACCGGCTCCGGCCGCGCCGGCTATATCGAAAAGACCTGGGGCAAGAAATAGCCTTACGTCACGGCTGAACACTTTACCCGGAATGGATACCCCTCACCCACTCCCCTCACACTCCCTTGTCATCCCGGCCTTGTGCCGGGATCCGGCCGTTCAACGCACTCGGTGCTCGCGGAAAAGCGGGATCCCGGGATAAACCCGGGATGACAAGGGGAGTATATGAAAGCCATGGATAAAAAGAATGGCCTGGTCAAAAACCGGGCCCAAGCCGACTAGCTAATCAACCGCAGATTCTCCAGCACGCGGATTTCGGCTTCGCTTTGCGGCTCGTCGTTATCGTTGTCATTGTCGAAGCTGGAATGGATCGTCGGCGGCACATCACGGCGGGCGGTTTCACTGCTTTGGTCGGTAAGCAGCAGGCGCTCGGTGCGCTTCAGCTTGCCATCCACCACCGCGCCGTCCTCGATGATGATCGACTCATGCATGATCGTGCCGCTGACCTGCGCGCTGGCAAACAGCGTCACGTTCTGGGCCTTGATGAGGCCTTCGACCGCGCCATAAATGAAAATATCGTCTGCCATCACATCGCCGCGGATGCGGGCGTTGGCGCGCACGGTAACGGTGTGGGCGCGCACATTGCCATCGACCTGCCCGTCAATATCGAGCACGCCATCGCTGACGATATTGCCCAGCACGCACATATTTTCTGCAATCACCGAGGGGCTCATGCCCTTACGCGGGTTCATGCCAGTAGCCGGTGGTTTGGTAGGTTTACTAGTCGAGCGCCCGAACATCCTGCCCCGCTTTCAAAAAATTCCCTGGGTTAATTGCATGGCCCTGATACTGCACTTCGTAATGGATATGCTCACCGGTCGAACGCCCGGTCGAGCCCTGCACGCCAATCACCTGGCCCTTTTTCACCACCTGACCCGGGCGCACCAGAATGCTGCTCATATGGCCATAGCGGGTGGCAAACCCATATTCATGCTTCACATCGACCACGTTGCCATAGGCGGTTTTCCACCCGGCGAAATCGACCCGGCCGTCATTCGTCGCATGCACTTTGGTGCCCGATGCCCCAGCCAGATCCACCCCGGCATGGTAGCCGATGACACCGCGGAACGGGTCGATCCGGTTACCAAAACCGCTGGTCTGGCGGTAGCCATCACCCAGGATCGGCGAGGCCAGCGGCATCGCCGCGACGATGTCGTTCAGCGTCATCAGCTTGCGCAGGTTGAAATAAAGCTCCGTATCTTTTTCCTTCAGCACCGACGTGGTCGAGGTGCCGGTCAGGCTGCTGGTGCGCGATGGGATATAGGGGCCACCTTGCGGCTGGGCATCCGTTGCTGCAGGGGTAACAAACGGCCCACCCTGGTTATCCGCCGGCGTCACCGCCGGAAGCGCGTTGCCATTGCCTTCAATGCGGCCGTATTTCTCTTTGCGCTGCTCATCCTGCGTGCGCTTGGCTTCCGCCGCGCGTTGCAGCGGCGCGCTATCCACCCCGGTACGGGCGATCACGCGCTCCAGCTCTTTGATTTTGCCACCGGTGGTGCTGCGGATGTCGGCCATCATCGCGTCATGGTTCGATTGCAGCTCTTTCACCCGGTTCTCAAGGAACTGAATGCGGTTGAACACCACGCTGTATTTCGCAGCCGCATCGTCCCCATCATTCGGCGCAGCGGCTGCCGCTTTATCGGCTGCGGAATATTCCTGAACGATGGCTTTGGCATCATCCGCCGTTTTGGAGCCTTTGCCGCCCTCGGCCAGCTTCATGAGATCCTGTTTCAGTAGCGAAAATTCGGCCTCGACCCGTGCATTTTCTTCCGCGAAGGTTTCAAGTTTCTGCGTTTTTTCGTCGATCACGCGCTGCGCCGCGACATACGACCCGCTCGAAAACCCGGCCCATGCCACAAAGCCAAGCGCCGCCATCACAAACACCACCTGCGCGCCCGAGGTGAACGGCACGTGCTGCGTTTTATGGTCCGAGATGATGATGATGCTACGTTTGCTGAACAGGCGCCCGAAGACACCGTGGGCCCATTTGCCCAAAGCCGTTTTCGGCTTTTTCGATTTTTTTGGCCGGTTCCCGGTCGTTTTTGCCATGCGCTATCCCTTTATCCCCTATTACGCCGCGTCACCCACATCCGCGCGAACGCGCATGGAGATTATGCCTTAGAGGCCGCAGCATCTTTCAGTAGAACGGCTGCGAAGAAGCCGTCCGTCCCATCTTTGTGTGGGCTTAACACGAGACTGGCACCAACGCCGTCACGTGCGAGAAGGTGGTTATTCCATAGTTTATCGGGGGCTTCAACCCGAAATGTTGGATTACCCCCAAGGAATTGTTTCACCTGCCAAAAATTCTCATCCGGAAACACCGAACAGGTGACGTAAACCAACCGCCCACCGGGCCTTACCAGCCGCGCCGCATTTTGCAGTATCCGCTGCTGGATGGTTTTTAATTCCTGCAAATCATCGAGCGTAAAACGCCATTTCAAATCCGGGTTGCGCCGCCAGGTGCCCGAGCCCGAGCACGGCGCATCCACCAACACCCAATCAGCCGAGCCGACATGGCGTTTTAAATAGGGGTCCGTCTCGTCGCGAATGACATGGGTCTGCACATTGCTGACCCCCGAACGCGCCAGCCGTTTGCCCATCTGCCCGAGGCGATTGGCCGAAGTATCCCACGCCAGAATGCGGCCCTTGTTCTGCATCGTCGCCGCAATCGCCAGCGTTTTGCCCCCCGCACCGGCGCAAAAATCGATCACCTTCTGGCCGGGCTTGGCCTTCACCAGCAGCGCCGCCACCTGGCTGCCCTCGTCCTGCATCTCGTATTTGCCATCCTTGAAGGCCTGCGTATTAAAGGCCGCCAGCCGTTTTTTGAGGCGCACTCCCACCGGCGAGATCGGGCACGGCACCGCGAAATAGCCATCCTTATCGAGCGCCAGAATCAAGTCGCTGCGGTCTTTGCATTTGATCAGGTTGGTGCGCAAATCAATCGGCGCCTGCATGTTCAGCGCATCCATCGCGGGCCCAAGGTCATCGCCGAACGCATCCTTCAGGCGGCCTTCCATCCATTCGGGGTAATTCAGCCGCGCCGATTCGGGCATCGCCGCGGATTTAAATTCCCGGCCCTCGCAACGCGAGAGCATCACCTGTTCCTGATCCGTCAGCACCGCCGGCGCATATTGCAGCCCGCTGAACGCCTCGGCAATCTGCGCCCGCGTCATCACCGGCGCGTGGAACAGCAGCGCCACCATCACCACCCGGCGCGGCGTCACTGCGCGGTCGCACTCTTCGATATGCCATTGCAGCGTCGCCCCATTGCGCAGCGAAAAATACACCAGATCCGACACCGCCCCGCGATCCTTCGAGCCGATATAACGATGGCCTTTGAAATACTGCGCCAGCAACGCATCCACCGGCGCACGCCGATCCGCCTGCCAGATGGACTGGACATGCTCCATAATTTCAATCGCGGCTTGGATACGGGCGGCTGGGGTCATGCGGCACCACGGGGATGGGGTTGGGAATAGAACGACTGGCGGGCGCTTATAGCACCATCGCCGCGCCAACGAAAGCTGGAATCCGCCCCATCCGCAAATCGCGGCTAGCGCACGTGCGCGGCCGCCTCGATAACTGGGCCCTGCGTGCGCTCCTGCCATGTCTTCTTTTTGGCAGCGCGCTGTTTTTCGCTCTCGTTATAAACCACATAACCAAGCCCGACCGCCGCCACCACCGCCGCCGTAATCACCGCCCATTTACCACCCTTGGCTTCTGCTTCCAGCGTGCTGGCGGTGGACCTGCCCCCACTGTAACCGCCAGAACCGCTAACTGCTGTCCCTGAGCCACCACTTGAAGGAGGGCGCGGGGGCGCCGATGCACCACGTCCCGCAGCACCAGCCCGCGCCGAGCCAGCACCCCTCTGGTTGAAAAAATCAAACGCCTGCCGCAGCTTCGCTACTCCCTCATCCAGCTCCGCGTGCTCTGCTTTTGGAATTATCTTTTTTAGCGCATCATAGGCTGCCTGGGTATCATCATCCCACACCCTGCGCGCCACTTGCTCCTTAAATCGTCTAAATACATTCATGGCTTCTTCGTATTGCGCGGCCCCTTCAAACCCCGCATTCGTAGTATGGCCCGCACCACCCGCGCCCGTAAATCCATGCCCACGCTTTTTGAAAGACGCCTGCCACTCAAGATGATCGTGGTATTGGTCCCTTAAATCTGCATTATCAAGCAACACGGTTTTTGCAGCATTCGCTTTTTGCCACATCTCCGCTGCTTTAGCGCGATCTGCTGCCGGTGCCTTTGCATGTTTGCCCTCATGCCATTTACTGTTCATCCGACGATAAGCGGCTTGGATCTCATCATACGGCACCTTAACCGGATCCCGGCCCTCCAGCTCAACGCCGATATCTTTATAAAAATCATCCTGGGGACTGAATTGTCTTGGGGCATCCATATGCGCGCTCGCTCCTTATATACCCCTCCACTTTAACCGAGGAGCCACCCGAGAAATATTACATTAGCGTGAAGATTGCCTCTTCCCCACCATCCCACCCCGATGCCGCGGTGGCGTTTTGAACACGGCGGCCACCCAAGCTGCCCGTGCAGGGTAAAAAGGGATCATTCGCCTTGCACCACCGGTGAAGGGGGCTTATAATCCGAAGCGTATTTCAGTAGCCTATTCAGAAGGATCACCCATCATGCGGCGCGCATTTTCACTCGTGGAGCTCTCCATTGTGCTGGTCATCATCGGGCTGCTGGTTGGGGGCGTGCTCTCGGGCCGCGCGCTCATTCGCGCCAACGAACTACGCGCCGTGCCGGTCGAGTACGGCAAATTCTTCGTTGCCAGCCAGGCATTCCGTGACCGGTTTTCGTATATTGCCGGGGATATTCCAACCGCGACCAATTATTGGGGCGCCATGGCCGCGTGCCCGGGGGATTACACCACCCCCTCCACCGACACCGCGACTTGCAATGGCGACGGCAATGGCGCAATCGCCAGCCGGGAGCGCTATCGTTTCTGGCATCATCTGGCCAATGCGGGGATGATTGAGGGCAGGTATACCGGCGTGCCGGTAGCGGTCACCGTTGCCCTGCTCACTGCGGGGATTGATACGCCCTTATCAAAAATCGGCGGGGTGCAGGTATTGAAACTCAGCGACAACGGCGCAGGCGTGATGCTCGCCACCGACCCACGCCATGCCATTATCTTTTTTGGCGCCGCGTCTACCAGTGCCAGCGCTGCCGTCCCCATCCTTTCTCCGGAAGAAGCCTGGAGCATCGACACCAAAATGGATGATGGCTTGCCAGGCAAAGGGACCATGATGAACTATAACAACACCCACACCACGGTGGGCAGCTGCGTCACCAGCGCCACGGCCGATACCGCAACCTATGCCCTCACCCTCAGCGATAAAGCCTGCGCGCCCTTTTTTGCCCTTAACTTCTAGGCGCTAGCTCTCGATCCGGTAGTTCGGCGATTCCTTGGTGATGGTGATATCGTGCACATGGCTTTCGCGCAGGCCCGCGCCGGTCATGCGCACGAACTGGCAGTTCTTGCGCATTTCCGCCACCGTGCCGTTGCCGGTATAGCCCATCGAGGCCTTCAGGCCACCGACCAGCTGGTGAATCACCCCCGTCACCGAGCCTTTGAACGGCACCCGGCCCTCCACCCCTTCGGGCACCAGCTTCATCGCATCCGCCACTTCCTGCTGGAAATAGCGATCTGCCGAGCCCTTCGCCATCGCCCCGACCGAGCCCATGCCGCGATAGGTCTTATACGAACGGCCCTGGAACAGGATCACCTCGCCGGGTGATTCCTCGGTGCCGGCAAACAGCGAGCCGATCATCGCCACTTCCGCCCCGGCGGCAATCGCCTTAGCAAAGTCGCCGGAGAATTTAATGCCGCCATCGGCAATCAGGGGGATGTTATGTTTTTCGGTCACCCGGCGCACATCGAGGATTGCCGAAAGCTGGGGCACGCCGACCCCGGCCACCATGCGGGTGGTGCAGATCGACCCCGGGCCGATGCCGACTTTGACCGCATCCGCCCCGGCCTTAATCAGCGCTTCGGCTGCATCGGCGGTGGCGATATTGCCCGCGATGACCGCGACATGCGGATATAACCGCTTGATTTGCTGCACTGTATCGATCACGCCCTTGGAATGGCCATGCGCCGTATCGACAATCACCACATCCACTTCCGCCGCAATCAGCGCCTCGGCGCGGGCGATGCCCTCGTTGCCGGTGCCGACGGCCGCCGCCACCCGCAGGCGGCCACGCCCGTCCTTCGCTGCCAGCGGATATTTCACGGCTTTTTCAATATCTTTAACCGTAATCAGCCCGACGCAGCGGTAATTCCCATCCACCACCAGCAGTTTTTCGATGCGGTGCTGGTGCAGCAGCTTCTTGGCGTCTTCCTTGCTGATGCCTTCCGTGCTGGTGATCAGTTCACGGGTCATAAGCTCAGCTACAGGCTGGGTTAAATCGGTAGCGAAACGAACATCACGGTTGGTCAGGATCCCCACCAGCGTGCCATCTTTTTCCGTCACCGGGATGCCGGAAATATGGTGCGCATCCATCAGCGCATGGGCCTGGGCGAGGGTTTGATCCGGGGTGATCGTCACCGGGTTGACCACCATGCCGGATTCAAACTTCTTCACCCGCCGCACTTCATCCGCTTGTGCCTGAAGTTCCATGTTTTTATGGATGCAGCCAATGCCGCCATGCTGCGCCATCGCAATCGCGAGGCCCGATTCCGTCACCGTATCCATCGCCGCCGACATCAGCGGGATGCCCAGCTCAATCTCGCGGGTCAGCCGGGTGCGGGTATCGGCGTCCTTGGGCACCAGGCTCGACGCCGCAGGCGTCAACAGCACATCGTCAAAGGTCAAAGCGAGTGGGAATTGGGGGATGGATTCGTGCATGCAATCCTCGTGGATAAGGGATGATCGGGATTGCACGGTTTCTTCGCAGTAGTGGGGATGATTGTCAATCAACTGTCACACACAACCCGTATTTTTCTGCTAGACTGGCTGCATTCAACTTGAAGAGCGCACCTATCCTATGCCCCCCTTACCTATCATCCAGGCCCCGGCCCGCATCCAATTCAGAAACGGTCGTGGCAACAATTCGGCACAATATCAGGATACACGCGTTGCCATCCACCATGGCGAGCCTGCCATTCTTTTTCCGGGAGACTTTGTTCGCTATCTTCTTGATAGGCAGGAAATTTCCTTAAAAGAATTCGATGAAAAAATTGGCTGCGCGCACAGCTATTTTACTAATAACATCTTCAATACCGGCTCAAATAATGGATCCCGCCCGCTGCCGGAACCCCTACAGGAAAAAATGATCGCCTTAACCGGTACGCAGACATCGCGAGCATTATGGATGCAGAAGAATTTCACGGCCGCGGATGCCGAAGGCATCACCATCGATATGAGCCGCGACATTAGTGGTATTGTGGAACGATACGCCAAGTATAGCCATTACAAGAAGGCACCCGCCGCCAACGACGACCTGCAGCGCTAAAATCAGCCCCTAAACCCCATCGCTACCACGTAGCTCTCCGCCGAATCGGCGCGGGAGGATTTGGGTTTGACATGCTTGACGGTGGTGAAATCACGCTGCATCAGCTTCAGCAAATCGCTCTCGGTGCCGCCTTTGAGCACTTTACAGACGAATGCGCCGCCCGGCTCAAGAATTTCGCATGCGAAATAATAAGCAACCTCGCAGAGATTCATGATGCGGATATGGTCGGTCGGGGTGTGGCCGGTGGTGTTGCTGGCCATGTCGGACATGACCACATCGGCCCGGCCATCGAGCAAATTTTTCATGATGTCCGGCGCCTCGTCCGCGAGGAAATCCTGCACGATAAGCGTCGCGCCGGGGATTTCCGGGACCTCTAACAAGTCACACCCAACCACCTTGCCGGCGGGGCCCACTTTCGCCACCGCCACCTGCGCCCAACCACCCGGCGCGCAGCCCAGATCGACCACTTTCATTCCGGGTGCGAGAAGATGGAACTTGGCGTCAATATCGACCAGTTTAAACGCCGCGCGGGAGCGATAGCCCTCGGCGCGTGCTTTGGCGACGTACGGATCGTTCAGCTGACGGGCGAGCCAGCGCGTGCTGCTGGTGCTGCGCTTCTTGGCGGTTTTCACCGTCACATGCAGCGCCCGCGAACCGGATTTCTTGCTGTCGGGTTTCTTCGCCATCAGACCGGCAACACCTCGCGCATCAGCGAAACAATAATGCCCTCGCGCACGCCACGGTCGGCGATGGTGATCTTATCGATCGGGAACGTCCGGGCAATCGCCTCGAAAATGGCGCAGCCCGAAAGAATAAAGTCCGTCCGGCTGGAGCCGATGCACGGATGCGCCGCCCGCGCCGAGGGCGACATGCGCATCAGCGTCTGCGTCGCGCCGCGAATATCGGAAATCGAGAGCTTGATGCCATCGATCTTCGAGCGGTCATAATGTGGCAGGTCCAAATGGATCGCAGCCAGCGTGGTGACGGTGCCCGAGGTCGAGAGCATCTGCACATCTTCCTTCCACATCCGCGCGGCGATCTGGTTATCGCGCTCCATCGGCGTCAGCAAGCTGCTGATTTTGGCGACGATTTCCTCGAAATACATTTCCGTGAAGGCCGGCCCGCCAAATTGCTCGGACATGTTCATCACGCCATAGGGCAGGCTCAGCCAATCCTGGATCAAATGCCGCTTATGCGAGTTAAGCGGCTGTTCGGGATCAATTTTCACCCACATAAACTCGGTCGAGCCGCCGCCGATATCGAATGCCAGCGCATAGCGCGTGTCGCGCACCAGCAACGACGAACAGCCCAGAAATGCCAGCCGTGCTTCTTCTTCATTGCTGATAATATCGATCGAGAGCCCAAGTTCGTCGCGCACCCGGCCAAGGAACACTTCCGCATTGCTGGCGCGGCGGCAGGCTTCCGTCGCCACGAAGCGGTGTTTAGCGATGCCATAGCGCGATAATTTCTGGTTACAGGTCGCCAGCGCCCGCATGGTGCGGCGCATGGCCTCATCCGACAATTTGCCGGTGTCGCTCACCCCTTCACCGAGGCGCACGATGCGCGAATAGCTATCGACCACTTTTAACGTTTTATGCTGGGTATGCTGCTGAAAACTCGGTCGCGCGATGAGCAAGCGGCAGTTATTGGTGCCCAGGTCCAGCGCCGCATACAGCTCGCCACTGACATCGCCGCGGATGGATTCCTCCGGCAGTATCGGCGCGTCATGGGGTTGATCCTCGGGGATTTCCTGTTTCATGCCGCCAGTATAGTGCCATCCCCCACCGACATACAAGCCTTGCGATGCGCAGACAGCAATATCCCTAGCATTTTACGGTTTTTGTTAACCGAAAGTTAAAGACTCTCATGGTAAATATGAAGCTATGGGTAGTGTTGTTGACAGCATCCGGGAGAGGTTTTGGGGCGCGCCGAAAGAGCGCGAAGCGCCGTCCGTTGACAACGGCCCCGACGACTCCACCAAAAAAGCCATCTTCGATTTCAAGAAGGAAGCCCTCGGCATCGCCGCCGAGCAAGCCCTCGCCCGCGGCGAAAAACCGACCATCATCGATTATTACATCGCCGCCCAGAAGGTCGGCGAAAAACATGCCGAGGAAATAGCCAACCGCAGCATCGAGTGGACGCCGCAGGTCATCGCCGATCTTTCCGGCCAGCGCATCACCGGGTTCAACATCAACAAGGCGGATATGGAGCCCAGCCCCGAGCTGCGCCGGGCCGCCGTGCTGCTCGCCACCAGCCGCGCTGAGAACGGCGCCGCAATCACCCTCACCGACAGCCTCACCGCCATGCAGGACATCCAGTCCGGCAAAGCGCCCGATGCGCTTAAAGCAGGCATCAAAAGCCTCAAGGACATGGCCGATCTCGATGGCGACGGCGCCATCAATGATTTCTTCTCCAAATCCAGCAATACGACGAGTTTTAAGAACACAGTGCTTGAGTCCTGCACGTTCCACCCCGCCGGCACGCTGATGCGCAACGATGAAAGCGGCGTCGCCATCACCGATGGCTCGGTGCAAAAAAATTGCGTCTACGACGGCATGACCGACGTCGATCATGTGATCCTCGCCAAAGGCACCTACACCAACCCGGCCTTCACCAACATCAAGAGCGGGCATATTCAGGTCGCTAACAACACCATCGTCCACGGCATGGACCTGCAAGGCATCCATGCAGAACTGACCTTTGGCGTCATTGACCCGGATCATCCGGAGAAAAAGGCGAACGTGCTGGTGACCGGCCTCAACGTCACCAATGCCCACATCGTCACCATGACGGCCGCTCCGGGCGTTGAAATCAGTGGTGCGGTGTTCGACAGCACCACCATCGATATGGCAAGCACGCTTGCCGGTTCAAAATGGAGCGATACCAAGATCAGCCGGACCAACCTCGCCCATCTCGAAATGGATGGGGTTGAGGTGAACCGGATGACCGTCACCCAATCCGCGGTGAAGGGATGGGATCTGCGCGGCACAAAAATCAACGATCTGGCTATTAACGGCGTCGCCATCACCGATGCCGCGCAGCTGAGCGCACTGGGCGTGCAGGCCGATGAGCGCACGACCATCGCAGCAAGCAAGCAATTTGTCATGCAGGCCCAGCTGGATCAAATTCGTGAAACCATGCAAGGGGTCCTCAAAGGGGTTAACCCAACTGCGGAGCCAGTAGGGACGGCACCCGCCCCTGCCATCTCACCACTCGAATCCCTCGCTGCGCAGGCAACGTTGCGGTTTGAGGTAGCCCGCACCTCTCTGGATGAAGCCCAGAATGGTGGTCGTAATCCCGCCAAAGATCAGGTGGCCCGCACTCAGCCAGATCAGGTCATGGGCCGCACGCTGAACGCCTAGACAGGCAAGCTGACCGCTAATCCTTGCATTTCCCGCCTGCTCGCCTATATTCCCGCCTCATTTTATAGTATCCCCGCATCACCCGATGCGGGGATACTATCAAAATCGTCGCCGAAAGCGGCGATTTTGCGCTGCGCGAGCGAGCGAAAAGCTAATGTCATCTCACTTCGATGACATTAGAAAACCCTTGGATTTATGAGGCCTTATGTCATCCCCGCTTGGCGCGAAACTGCCACCCGCTGCAAACAGCAACCAGCAACCGCTCACCCGCCCCAGCGCCGACGAAGCGCGCGAGGCCGTGCGCACCCTCATCCGCTGGGCGGGCGACAACCCCAACCGCGAAGGGCTGATCGACACCCCCAACCGCGTGATCGAGGCCTACCGCGAGTTTTACGCCGGCTATGACGAGGACCCCGATGCGGTGCTCGCCAAAACCTTCGAGGAAGTCGCGGGCTATGACGAAATCGTGCTGCTGAAAAACATGCGGTTTGAATCGCATTGCGAGCACCACATGGTGCCCATCATCGGCCGCGCCCACATTGCTTATTTGCCCGACCGCAAAGTCGTCGGCATCAGCAAAATTGCCCGGCTGCTGGATGTATTCGCCAAGCGCCTGCAAACGCAGGAGCTGATGACCTCACAGATCGCCGATGTGATCGAACGCGTGCTCGCCCCCAAAGGCGTCGCCGTCGTGATCGATGCCAACCATGAATGCATGAGCACCCGTGGCGTCCATAAAACCGGCAGCACCACCGTCACCTCGCAGATGCGCGGCGCCTTCAAAAACGACCGCGATGCGCGGGCCGAAGTGATGCGGTTGATCGCCTCATCCGATATCGGCTAATGTAAGACTATCTTAACCAATATACGCTACTGTCGAACCTATCGTTTTAGGGAGATGATCAATGGATGAGAAAACGCAGCAGTTTCTTGAAACCAGAAAACCAACGGACATTCTAAACGGACTGCTAACCTTAGCTAATGCCCACCTGCCAGCAGGTATCGGTCTGCCCACTATTGGTGATTTCACAACTATTGCCATTGGCTCGATTCCCAAAGATTCTGAATACCGCCGCTTCATTGATCGAAGTGCGCAGCTGGTGACAGATTATGGGCAGAACCCCAAAAAACTTATTGCTGAATATGCAGAAGACAGAAGACTGTCGCCAGCTGAAGCAAAATCCAAGGCAGAGGAAGAAGTGGCCTATGCGAAGCAAGACATCGCAACCGGTAAAGCGGCCATGACACGCGCGGATCTAGTCTATATTGAGTTCTTGGGCGCACCTCATGCCGCCAAAGAAATCGCGAACTACATCAAAGGTAAAGCTGGCCCAGACAGTGTTATCGATGCAGGCTTTTTCGCATACGGTGTTCCCCGTAAGCGTGGCCAACAACATTTTCCTGAAAGTGTCATTATAACCCAAACAGCATTCGACAAAGTAATGAAGCCACTCATAGACAGTCAGGATATAGCACCTGCGTCCATCAGTAAGGGCGTAGAGGTAGATGATACAACGCCCAGTGACGGCAAAGCAACCCTTGCGCATGGCGCAGCATTGGGCTCTGCTCGCGCACGCGTAGAACGCCAATAATCATTGGGATTGCCAGAAGAATGACTAGGCAGTTTTTACTGCAGCATGTAATGCAGGCTCATGGCAATCATTCAACATCACCGCCTCATCCTCGCCTCCGGCTCGTCCATCCGCCAGCATCTGCTGAAGTCTGTCGGCCTCACCTTCAGCGTCGAGCCCAGCGGAGTGGAGGAAGACGCCATCAAATCCGCCATGGCGGGCGCACCGCTGGCTGATGTGGCGCAAGCACTGGCGCGGGCGAAAACGCTGACTGTCAGCGCGCTTTACCCCGATGCCTACACGCTGGGTGCCGACCAGATTTGCGAATTTCAGGGTGCCGCCCTGTCCAAGCCCGGCAGCTATGATCGTGCGGAGGCGCAGCTGGCCACGCTCTCCGGCAGCACCCACACGCAGCATTGCGCCATGACCCTGGCACGCGGCAGCGAGGTGGTGTGGGAATATCACGAAGCCGCCCAGCTCACCCTACGTGCGCTTACCCTTGCCGACATCCATGCTTACGTGATGGCAGATGCCCCACTGCAATCCTGTGGGGCGTATAAATTCGAGGCGCTCGGCCGCCATCTCTTCGCCCGCGTCGAAGGCGATCATGATGTGGTGCAGGGCCTCGCCCTCGTACCCCTGCTCGCCCAGCTGCACCAGCTCGGCGCGATTCAGCTGGGATAGGCGAGTAAATTCCGTCATTGCGAGCGAAGCGGGGCAATCCAGCCCTAAAAAGATACTAGCGACGCAGACGCGTCGCGCTAGATTGCCGCGCTATCGCTCGCAATGACGGCGTGGAAAGTTGAGCGCACGGCCCATGACCATAGTACCACAACCCCCATAAAAATGCGGACAGAACCACTAATGCCCTAGTGGCCGCGCGCAATGTTTGCTAGGCTTACCCCATGCCCAACACCATTGCCCATGATGCCGTCGATCTCGTCAAACGCCTGACCAGCATCGGCAAGGCGCTCTCCAGCGAGCAGGACCGTGACACGCTGCTCGAACATATCCTGCTTGCCGCCAAAGACATTTCCGCCGCGGATGGTGGCACACTCTACGTGCTGTCGGATGCAGGCGACGTGCTCGAATATGTGATCGTACGCACGGACTCGCTGCAACTGGCTTTCGGCGGCACCAGCGGCAAAGCGCCGCCCTTCAAAGTCGTCCATCTCTATGACCCCGAAACCGGCGCGCCGGATTTGCGCACCCAGGTGGTGCGCGCCACCGTGAGCAAGGAAGCGATCAATGTCGAGGACGCCTACAGCTCGCACGAGTTCGATTTCACCGGCACCAAACGCTTCGACCTGAAATACGGCTTCCGCACCCGCTCGGTCATCACCGTGCCGATGATCAACCATCGCGGCGAGCCGATCGGCTGCCTGCAGCTCATCAACGCCAAGGATAAAGCCACCGGCGCCACCATCCCATTCTCGCACGGCATCGTCGAGATCATCTCCTCGCTCGCCAGCCAAGCGGCGGTGATTGTCGATAAGGAAACCCTCATCAGCCAGCAGAAAACGCTGCTCGAATCCTTCATCAAAATGATGGCGCAGGCGATTGATGCCAAGTCACCCTATACCGGCTCGCATTGCGTGCGCGTGCCGGTGCTGACCGAGATGATCGCCGAAGCTGCCTGCCAGGATGACAGCGGGTTTTTCCGCAGCTTCACCATGAGCCCGGAGGAAAAATACGAGCTGCATATCGCCGGCTGGCTGCATGATGCAGGCAAGATCGTCACCCCCGTCCATATCATGGATAAGGCGACCAAACTCGAAACCATCCATGACCGCATCAGCCTTGTGCTCACCCGGCTCGAAGTGCTCAAGCGCGACCTGCAGATCCGCCTGCTGGAGGAACGCACCATCCGCGGCAGCAAAAAGAAATCCCTCGCGGCGGCCTATGCTGCGCAGATCACCCAGATCGAAAGCGATGCCGAGTTCCTCAAAACCATCAATATCGGTGCAGAATTCATGGAGGACGAGAAGATCGAGCGGCTGAAATCCATCGCCCGCACCACCATCATGGTCGAGGGCAAAGCGACCAGCCTGCTGAGCGATAACGAGGTCTACCATCTGAGCACCCGCCGCGGCACCATCACGGCCGAGGAACGCCAGATCATGAACGACCACATGGTGCACACCGTCAACATGCTGGAATCCATGCCATGGCCGCGCCATTTGAGCCGCGTGCCGGAATATGCCTGCGGCCACCACGAAAAAATGGATGGCACCGGCTACCCGCGCGGCATCCTGGGCGGCACCATGTCCGTGCCCGCCCGCATGATGGCCATTGCCGATGTGTTCGAGGCCCTCACCGCCGTCGATCGTCCGTACAAAAAAGCCAAAAAACTTTCCGAAGCGATGGCCATTATCGGCCAGTTCAAACGCACCAACCATCTTGATCCGCATATCGTGGATTTCTTCGTCACCTCGCGCACCTACCGCAAATTCGCCGAGATGTTCCTCGACCAGTCGCAGATCGACGAGGTCGATGAAGCCGCCATCCTCGCCATTGTGCCCGAGCCCATGAAAACGAAAATGGTGCCGAAGTAGGAGTCTTGATTGCTTCGGTTTGATCTGCTGATCAAACCTGCGCGCCGCTTTCGCGGGCTGATGGCTCGCTCGCCCCGCTCGCCGTATCCCTTGATAGATTGCTGTGAAACCTACGCGGCTTTTTTGCCCGTGTCTTCGGCTACCGGCTCTTCGAACTCGATGATGAGCTGGCCGGAAGTCACGCTCGCCGGTGCTTTCACATGCACCTCTTTCACCGTTGCGTCATGGTCGGCATAGATGATGTTTTCCATCTTCATCGCCTCGATCACGAACAGCTGCTGGCCGGCGCGGATGACATCGCCCTTATTCACATGCACGGCGGAAATCAGGCCCGCGATGGGCGCGTTGATCTCGAACTGCGACACCGTGCTCTCGCGCACCGGCATATACTGGCCAAGCTCGGCCACACGCAGCGTACGCAGCGTGGCTTTCACCTCGGCACCGGCGAAATTGAGCTGGTAGCCCTCGGCAAGCGGCTGTACGCGCACGCTGACCGGCTTGCCGTTGACCGTGCCCTGGAACAGGCGGCGGCCCAGCTTCCAGGCCGAGCGGATGACGATCATGCCGTCATCGTAGCTGATGTCGTAGCCGTAATCCTTCTTGCGGGCATAGACCGAGAAAGCGTTGCCGGCGAGGGTCACCACCCAGCGCGCGCCGATGGCGGGCTGGCGGCCCGGCAGCTGGCCGGAAATCTGCGCCGCGCGCTCGATATCGCGCAACGAACAGAACACCGAAACCGCCATACAGACCTTCTGCGCCTCGGTCGAAAGCTCGGCGCCGGTGAAGCCTGCAGGCCATTCTTGCTCGATGAAATTGGTCGAAATATCGCCTTTGCGGAAGCGCTCATGGCTCATCACCGCTTGCAAAAAGCTGGTATTGTGGGCGATGCCCTGAATCACAAAATCGCCCAGCTGGTCGACCATCAGGTCGATCGCCTGCTCGCGCGTGGGCGCGTGGGTGCAGTATTTGGCGATCATCGGATCGTAGAACATGCTGACTTCGCCACCTTCGTAAATGCTGGTGTCGAGCAGCGTGCCGGGCTTTTGCTCGGGCTCCGCATATTTGGTGATGCGGCCGGTGGATGGCAGGAAGCCGCGCGTCGGGTCTTCCGCATAAATCCGCGATTCAAACGCCCAGCCATTGACCTTGATATCGTCCTGCGTGAACGGCAGTTTTTCGCCCGCCGAAATGCGGATCATCTGCTCGACGAGATCGATGCCCGTCACCAGCTCGGTGACGCGGTGCTCGACCTGCAGGCGGGTGTTCATTTCAAGGAAGTAGAACTCGCCCTTATCATCGACGATGAACTCCACCGTCCCTGCCGACACATAGCCCACTTGCTTGGCCAGCGCGATGGATTGGGCGCTCATTTCCGCGCGTTTTTCCGGCGTCACAAACAGGCTCGGCGCTTCTTCGATCACCTTCTGGTGGCGCCGCTGGATGGAGCATTCGCGCTCGCCAAGGCTCACCACATTGCCGTATTTATCGGCGATAATCTGGATCTCGATATGGCGCGGATTTTCAAAATATTTCTCGATGAACACGCGCGCATCGTTGAAGCTCGAACGCGCCTCGTTGGTCGCCATTTTCATGCCATCGGCCAGCTCCTCATCGGAACGCACCACGCGCATCCCCTTACCACCGCCGCCCGCAGCAGCCTTGATGATGACCGGATAGCCGATTTCCTTAGCGATTTTCAGCGCCTCTTTCGGATCGGAAATCGCCTCGAGCACGCCCGGAACGCCGTTCACACCCGCCGCGCGGGCAATTTTTTTCGATTCAATCTTGTCGCCCATCAGGCGGATCGCCTCAGGCGTCGGCCCAATCCAGGCCGCACTGGTGCGCTCCACCACTGCACGCGCGAAATTCTCTTTCTCCGACAGGAACCCGTAGCCCGGATGCACCGCTTCCGCGCCCGACTGGTCGATCGCCGAAATCAGATTATCGATATTGAGATACGACTTGATGCTCGGCGACCCGCCGATATACACCGCCTCATCCGCCATCTTTACATGCAGGGCGTTGGTGTCGGCCTCGGAATAGACCGCAATGGTGCGCATACCGAGCTTTTTCGCGGTATGCATAATCCGCGTAGCAATCTCGCCGCGGTTGGCAATGAGGATGGAATGGAACATAGTTTTCCTGCGCGTTCGTTCTTAGTGCCTAGTGCTTAGCGAAATGGTGCAATATCGCAAGTATTAGTCGCTAAAAATTCACGCTAAACCGCATCAGTGAAACTGTTCTTCCTCGGTCGAGCCTTTGAAGGCTGTGGTTGAGGCCTGGCCGGAGCTGATCGCTTCCGCCACCGCGTCGAAATAGCCCACGCCGACTTCGCGCTGGTGCTTGACGGCGGTGAAGCCGCGGGCGGCATCGGCGAATTCCTTGTCCTGCAGCGTCACATAGCCCGCCATGCCGGATTCCTTGTATTTCACTGCAAGGTCGAACATGCCGTGGTTGAGCGAGTGGAAACCCGCCAGCGTGATGAACTGGAACTTGTAGCCCATGGCGCCGAGCTCCTTCTGGAATTTGGCGATGGTCGCGTCATCCAGATGCTTTTTCCAGTTGAACGATGGCGAGCAGTTATAGGCCAGGTATTTGCCCGGATGCACTTTGTGCATCGCCTCGGCGAATTTCTTAGCTTCGGCCAGATCCGGCGTGCTGGTTTCGCACCAGACGAGATCGGCATACGGCGCAAAGGCAATGCCGCGATTGATCGCCGCATCGATGCCGCCGTCATAATTGAAGAACCCTTCCACCGTGCGGCCGGGCTTGATGAAGGCCGCATCGCGCGGATCGACATCGCTGGTCACAAGATAGGAGCCGTTGGCATCCGTGCGCGCAATCACAATCGCGGGCACGCCACAGGTATCCGCCGCCAGGCGCGCCGCCACCAGTTTCTCGATATGTTCACGAATCGGCACCAGCACCTTGCCGCCCATATGGCCGCATTTCTTGGCGCTGCTCAGCTGGTCTTCCCAATGCACGCCTGCCGCACCGGCGTCGATCATCATTTTCATCAGCTCGAACGCATTCAGGTTGCCGCCGAAGCCCGCTTCCGCATCCGCCACAATCGGCTGGAACCAGTCAGCGGTTTTTTTGCCTTCGGACACTTCGATCTCATCCGCCCGTTTCAGCGTCGCGTTGATGCGGCGCACCACGGAAGGCACCGAATCCGCCGGGTAGAGCGATTGGTCGGGATACATCATGCCCGCAAGGTTCGCATCCGCCGCCACTTGCCAGCCGGAGAGGTAAATCGCTTTCAGCCCGGCGCGCACCTGCTGCATCGCCTGGTTGCCCGTCAGCGCGCCAAGCGCGTTCACATACGGCTCGCTGGCGAAATAATCCCACAGTTTTTTCGAGGTATGGGCCGCGACCGAATACTCAATCGGCAAGCTACCACGCAGCTTCACCACATCCGCACCGCTATAGGGCCGCGTCACGCCTTTCCAGCGCGGGTTTTCTTTCCAGTCTTTTTCAAGCGACGCTGCGTCAAGCCATGTCATGGGGGAGTCTCCTTTGCGGTGATGTACGATCATGTTGCATTGCACATCACCCCACCCGTCGCAACGAAGATACGGCGGCAACGCCCACCCATCGGCATATTTTCCGCCGATTGTGGCTTTTACCTACCGCCCCTGCCTATAACGGCAAGTTATCGTGCCGCTTCTTCGGATTCTCCAGCTGTTTATTGCGCAGGGTGGCGAGTGCGCGGCACAGGCGCCAGCGGGTGTTTTGCGGACGGATCACATCGTCGAGATAACCACGGCTGGCAGCAGCGAACGGTGACGCGAAATTATCGCGGTAGGATTCTACCGCCGCATCCACCTCGTCCTGCCCTTTGAGCTTGCCTTTGAAAATGATCTCAACCGCGCCCTCAGGCCCCATCACCGCAATTTCGGCGGATGGCCAGGCGTAGTTCATATCGTTGCGCAAATGCTTGCTGCCCATCACGATATAGGCCCCACCATAGGCCTTGCGGGTGATGACGGTGATTTTCGGCACGGTCGCTTCCGCATAGGCATACAGCAGCTTCGCGCCGTGGCGGATGATGCCGTTATGCTCCTGCGAGCTGCCCGGCAGGAAGCCCGGCACATCGACCAGCGTCACGATCGGGATGCTGAACGCATCGCAGAAACGCACAAAGCGTGCGGCTTTGCGGCTGGCATCGATATCGAGGCAGCCGGCCAGTTCCATCGGCTGGTTGGCGACGAAGCCGACCGTGTGGCCTTCCATCCGCGCGAAACCGACGATGATATTTTTGGCATATTCCGAGGAAATCTCGAAGAAATCCTCCTCATCCACCACGCGCTTGAGCACGTCGAACATGTCGTACGGCTTGTTGGCATTTTCCGGGATGACGGTGTTGAGGCCCATCTCCACGCGGTCGGCCGGATCTTCGGTCGGGCGCACGGGCGCCTTGTCGCGGTTGGAAAGCGGCAGAAAATTCACCAACCGGCGCGCCTGCAGCAGCGCCTCGATGTCGTTGTCATAGACCATATCGGCCACGCCGGTATGTTTACCATGCACATCCGCCCCGCCGAGATCCTCCTGCGAGATTTCCTCATGGGTGACGGTTTTCACCACTTCCGGCCCGGTGACGAACATGTAGGACGAGCCGCGCACCATGATCGTGAAATCGGTCAGCGCCGGGGAATAGACCGCCCCACCCGCGCATGGCCCCATAATCAGCGAAATTTGCGGGATGACGCCCGACGCCAGCACGTTGCGCTGGAAAATTTCGGCAAAGCCCGCCAGCGAATCGACGCCTTCCTGAATACGCGCCCCGCCGGAATCGTTGATGCCGATAATCGGCGCGCCCATGCGCATCGCCATATCCTGCACCTTGCAGATTTTGCGGGCATTGGTTTCCGAAAGCGAGCCACCAAGCACGGTGAAATCCTGGCTGTACACAAACACCAGGCGGCCATTGATGGTGCCCTGGCCCGAAACAACGCCGTCGCCGGGGACTTTCTTGCCTTCCATGTCGAAATTGACGCAGCGATGCTCGACAAACATGTCGTATTCCTCGAACGAATCCGGGTCGAGCAACACTTCAAGGCGCTCGCGCGCGGTCAGCTTGCCTTTTTCATGTTGCACCTGAATGCGGGCCTGACCACCGCCAAAGCGGGCGGCTTCGCGCTTCAGTTCCAATTCCTTCACAATCGCGACTGCGTTCATGGGGCCTCTAAAGTTGGTTAGCTCCGGGCGCAGGATCATTAATCCCACGCGAAAGCGGCGGTGTAGCATAGATAAAACGCCCGCGCAAAGCGGCAATTTTAGGCAGTGTGAACAAGCCCAAAGCGGTCCGTTTTTACACGCTAATCCAGCGCGTTACATGTCAAGAAAAAAGCAGCGGCTTTTGCCTGCTCGCATTTGGCATTCCATTTGGTGATGACTTCATGGTCGTAGCCCCAATGCTCGATCTGGGCATCCTCGTCGAGCCGCGCCGCACTAAGGGCCTGCGCAATGCTGAGTTGCCCCTTCCACACCGCCAGCACCAGCAACGCCGAACCGAGGATGGGCAGCATCAGCGATAGCGCCGCCAGCTCATGGTCATTGGCTGCAGCAAACACATCCGCCAGCGCCGCAAGGGATGCAGCATGTTGGGTGATGGGCATGATGCCTTCGGTCACTTCCAGCTGCACCCCGTACGCCTGCGCCGCCCAGGCGAGAATGGGGTCGAAGCTGGCATCCTGCTGCGCGCGTAATGCCGCGCTCGACTGGTTGAAAAGCCCATGATCCTCGCGCGGGCTGCGATAGCATAACAGGTCGGTTTCGCCATACGCATGCAGCTCCGAAAGCAACGCCGCGCGGTCCAGCGGCACCCGGTCGAGGGCGATGGTGAGCAGCCGCGTCAGCGGCATGGTGTCGGTGTCGATCTCCTCGCCCTGCGATGCCCATTCGGCAGCGATGGCGGCGGCTAATTGCTGCGATGCATGCTGCAGCATTTTACGCTGCGGTGTGCGCACGATTTTACCATCGAGCGCGATGCAGAAACCACCCTCATTTTGCTGCACATCCACTGCAGCATAAAACCGTTTTGGCAGGGGCCGGTTTTCGGCTTTGGCTTTGCTCATGCTGACCATGGCGGCCTACGACTCAAGGCTCAACCCAAGCGCATCCATACTGGCTTGAATATGCGGCGCCAGCGGCGCTTCGTAGCTGCGCGCGGGCTTGTTGAACAGCGGTGGCAAATCGATCCGCCAGGCCTGCAAATGCAGCTTGCCGGAAAGCTCGACCCCGCCCTTCACATGCGCCGCGCCGCCACCGTATTTTCCGTCGCCAACAATGGGGCATTTCATCTCGGCCATATGCACGCGCAATTGGTGCGTGCGGCCGGTGATTGGCTCCAGCTCCACCAGCGCCATTTTCTTGGCCAAATGCTCCAGCGTGCGGTAGCGCGTAATCGCGCGTTTGCCATCCTCATCCACACTGCGCACCATCTCGCGGGAATCCTCCCCGCGGGCGACCTTATCGAGGTTCGATTCGATCTCGCCCGTATACGGGTTCGGCACACCAACCACGAGCGCGAGATAGGTCTTGCGGATGGTCTTGTTGACGAAGCCGCGCTGCAGCTCTGCCGCCGCTGCCACATGCCGCGCCAGCAGCATCACGCCGCTGGTGTCCTTATCCAGCCGGTGCACAAGGCGCGGGATCTGTTTTGCATCGAACTGCAGCGCCGGCAGCAAGCCATCCAGATGCTTGACCACCTTGCTGCCGCCCTGCACCGCAAGCCCGGCAGGCTTGTTGATGACGAGGATATCCTTGTCCTTATACAGCACCCAGCTTTGCGCTTCCTGCGCCAGTTCCAGCGTCAGCTTCATCGCCTGTTTTTCACGCGGCGCAGTCTGCACATCCGGGTTGGTGATGTCGCCACGCACCTCGACTTCATCGCCCGCGAACACCCGCACCGAGCCTTCCGCCTTTTTGCCGTTGAGGCGAATCAGCCCCTTGCGCAGCGCTTTCTGATACACCGAGTTGGGTGCCGAGCCGAGGATGCGCTGGCACCAGCGGTCCAGCCGCGTGTTGCCATCCATCTCGTCGACTTTGTAGGTTCTGCGTTCCATGGCCATGTTATCGTCCTATCTGGTAACCGCCCGCGACCGCCGCGAACGAAAGTAATACACTGCCGAGCACGTAGGCCCCGGCCAACCCTATCTGTCCGCGCTGCATCAGCTGCAGCGCATCCCACGAAAACGCCGAGAAGGTGGTGAACCCACCCAGCACCCCCGTCACCAGAAACACCCGCGCACCGGGCGTATCCTGCAGCATAAACCGCGCCATCAACAGCCCGATCGCAAACGAGCCGAGAATATTCACCAGCATCGTCCCCAGCGGAAACGCCCCGACCGGCATCCGCCCCACCAGCAGCACGCACAGATAGCGCGCAAGCGAACCCAGCGCGCCGCCGAGCATCACCAAACCAAGTTGCATGTAGGGAATCAGCGCCATCGGCGCATTATAGGAATATCAACACCGTTGTCACGCAGGGTTTGACAGCCCCAGGCTAGGGCGAACAGCGAGTTAACTGCGTCCGTTATCGCCTTTACTACCTTCTCCTGACCGATAGAATCCACCGTGCTGCTGACTTGCAGGCACAATCAAGCCCGGCTGCCGCTGTTGCTGCAGCAGCCCCCGCCGCACTCCTGATCCGCTCGTAGCAACAGTCTCTGGCGGCAGCTCATGGGGATTGCGGCCGCCGGTTCTCGACACCCACAATGGCGCCTCATCGCTTGACACACCCTGCATCTCAGGCTCCGCAGGAGCTAGTTGGGCAGTCAATTCAGCCGGGCCCATTGCGCCATGGCGGTCTGAAGTATCCACGACCCGATCCCCCAGAGGCTGCTGTTGCAAACCGGCCGATTGCCCTGAGAAAACACTCTGATCCATTTGCATATTGCCGCCATTCCTAGCCGCCCTCTCAGCGCGACGCTCCAGAAACAACGCGCTTGCTGAAAAAACCTTACCCATATGTTCTCCAATATACCCGTGGTGAGTGATAGTCCACCACCCTACCCCATCCACATGACCGCTGCATGACGGTTCAATGACAATTGCGTGACAATCGCCCCAAACCGCCTATGCTCCGCGCTTGTCCCGCAGTTTTGCCCAGTATTCCAGACGCTTGGCGATGTCGCGCTCGAAGCCGCGCGCGACGGGGACATAAAACTCCTCGCGTTCCATGCCGTCGGGGAAATAGTTCTGGCCGCTGAAGCCATCCGTGGCGTCATGGTCGTAGGCATAATCCTTGCCGTAGCCCAAATCCTTCATCAGCCCGGTCGGGGCATTGAGGATGTGTTTGGGCGGCATCAGCGAGCCGTGGCGGGCGGCGGCGGCTTTGGCGGCTTTGAAGGCCACATACTGCGCGTTCGATTTGGGGGCGGTGGCCAGGTAAATCACCGATTGGGCGATGGCTAACTCGCCCTCGGGGCTGCCAAGCCGTTCGTAGGTCTCCGCCGACGCCAATGCCTGCAGATGGGCCTGTGGGTCGGCCATGCCGATATCCTCCACCGCAAAACGCACCAGCCGCCGGTTGATGTAGCGCGGGTCCTCGCCGCCAGCCAGCATGCGCGCGAACCAGTAGAGCGCCGCATTCACATCCGACCCGCGCAGCGACTTATGCAGCGCCGAAATCAGGTTGTAATGCGACTCCTGCGCCTTGTCATAAACCGGCGGGCGCTGCTGGAGCAGTTGGCCGAGGGTTTCGGGTGTCAGCTCCGCACGGGGTGCGGCATCCCAGATCGCTTCGACCATGGACAGCAGGTAACGACCATCGCCATCGGCCATGGCATAGAGCGCCTCACGCGCCTGCGCGGTCAGTAGCAACGGCTTGCCGATCAATGTCTCGGCACGCTGCACCAACGCCTGCAGCGCCGCGGCCGACAGCCGGTTGAGCACCAACACACGGGCGCGCGAGAGCACCGCAGAGTTTAGCTCGAAGGAGGGATTCTCCGTAGTGGCGCCGATGAGAGTGATGGTGCCATCCTCCACCACCGGCAGCAGCACATCCTGCTGGGCGCGGTTAAAACGGTGCACCTCGTCGATAAACAGGATGGTGCGCTGCCCTACCATCTGCCGCTCGCGCGCCACCTCGAAATGGCGCTTTAAATCGTTCACGCCCGAGGCCACGGCGGAGACCTGCTCCAGTACATAGTCCGATTCATCCGCCAGCAACCGTGCAATGGTGGTTTTGCCGCAGCCGGGCGGCCCCCAGAGGATGATAGATTGCAGATGCTTCGCCTCCACCATCCGGCGCAGGATGCCATCCGGGCCGGTAAGATGCTCCTGCCCGATCACCTCCGCCAGCGTCTGCGGGCGCAGCTGCTCAGCCAGCGGCGCAGTACCGGCGGGCATGCCAAAGAGGGAGTTCTGGGAGGATGATTTTTTAGAAGCGGCCATGGAATGAATATAGTCCTTATTCTCTGCCATTCCAGCGAAAGCTGGCGGATTTGCCATCAAAGGTTCGACGATCAACATCGAGTAAAAAGATTGCGACACATCTCAGAAGTCTTGCGGCGCAGACGCGCCGCGATGGATCCCGAAACACGTTCGGGATGACGCGGGTCCAAAGACAATGCACGCGCTCCCCACCAAAACAAAAAAGGCCGCTTCACAGCGGCCTTTTTCTATTCTTACTTCCAGCGTTGGCGAGAGTGGGCCAGATGCTAGGAGCGCGCCGATTTTGAAAACCGCAGCGTAGCAGCGCTACGTGAGGATTTACAAAAGCGGATGCGACGACGCAGATGGTCCGCTATCGCCAATGCCCCTCTACGCGGCGACTTCTTCGCCGGTGGTTTCTTGCGCCGGACCCGAATCCTGGCCACGGGCGCTTTCGTCGCGGTCAACGAACTCGATGATCGCCATCGGGGTCGCATCGCCGTAGCGGAAGCCGGCTTTGAGGACGCGGATGTAACCACCCGGACGGCCTTCGTAGCGCTTGGCCAGCACGCTGATGACCTTCTCGGCCATGCCCTGATCGCGCAGGCGCGCAATCAACAGGCGGCGGGCCGCGAGGTCACCGGCTTTACCGGCGGTGATGAGTTTTTCCACGATCGGACGAAGGTCTTTTGCCTTCGGCAGGGTCGTGAAGATTTGCTCGTGCTTAATCAGCGCGCAAGCAAGGTTCGCAAACATCGCTTTACGGTGCGAGGTCGTGCGGTTCAGCTTACGGCCGGCCATTTGGTGTCTCATATTACTTCTCCTATTTCCCTATGTCCGGACTCAGTACGGATCTTCGAATTTGCGTGCCAGCTCTTCGATATTTTCAGGCGGCCAACCGACCACTTCCATACCGAAACGCAGACCCATATTGTTCAGCACTTCCTTGATTTCGTTGAGCGACTTGCGGCCGAAGTTCGGCGTTTTCAGCATTTCACTTTCCGATTTCTGGACGAGGTCGCCGATGTAAACGATGTTGTCGTTTTTCAGGCAGTTCGCCGAGCGCACCGACAATTCCAACTCATCGACTTTCTTGAGCAGGTACGGCGAGAATTTCAGTTCTTCCTCGGCCGACTTGGTGCTGACTTCATGCACGTCCTCGAAGTTGATGAAGAGCTGCAATTGATCCTGCAGGATGCGGGCAGCAAGGGCTACGGCATCATCCGGCGCGATCGAACCATCGGTTTCGAGTTCGAGGGTCAGCTTGTCGTAATCGGTACGGTTGCCAACGCGCGCGTTCTCGATTTTGTACGAGACTTTCTCGACCGGCGAGAACAGCGCATCGACCGGAATCAGGCCGATTGGTGCATCCGACGGACGGTTCTGCGCGGCAGGCACGTAGCCTTTACCGACTTCCACCATCAGTTCCATGTTGATGCTGGCGCCCTTATCGAGCGTGCAGATCACGAGGTCCTTGTTCAGCACTTCCACATCGGAATCGGTCTGGATCATGCCCGCGGTCACTTCACCCGCCACGTCGCTCTTCAGCGTCAGGCGTTTGCGGTCAGCCGAGTGGGCTTTCAGTTTCAGATCCTTGATGTTGAGGATGATGTTGACCACATCCTCGCGCACGCCCGGGATCGCCGAGAATTCATGCTGGACACCTTCGATTTTGATGCTGGTAACAGCCGCGCCTTGCAGCGAGCTGAGCAGGATGCGGCGCAGGGCCACACCGAGCGTAATGCCAAAACCGCGCTCCAGCGGCTCAGCGACCACCACGGCTTTACGCGCATCGCCCGTTACCGGTTTGATGTCGAGTTTGCTTGGCTTGATCAGGTCTTTCCAGTTCTTGTTCAGTAATGCGCTCATTCAATTCCCCAACTCGTTGGTGATTTCGTCAAAATTCGTACAGTCGCTCGCCGTTAGACGCGGCGGCGTTTCGGCGGGCGGCAACCGTTATGCGGCACCGGGGTGATGTCCTTGATCGAGGTCACCGAGAGGCCAACCGCAGCGAGGGCGCGCAGTGCGCTCTCACGGCCGGCGCCGGGGCCTTTAACCAGAACTTCCACCGTGCGCATGCCATGTTCCATGGCTTTTTTACCGGCGACTTCTGCTGCAACCTGCGACGCATACGGCGTCGATTTACGCGAGCCTTTGAAGCCGTTTGCACCCGAAGACGACCAGGCAATCGCGTTGCCAAACGGGTCGGTGATGGTGATGATGGTGTTGTTGAACGATGCGTTCACATGCGCAACGCCGGACGGCACGTTTTTGCGGTCCTTTTTCTTGACGGCTTCAGCGGAGCCCGCTTTGCCTTTTGCTTGTGGTTTAGCCATAAAATCCTACCTATATCTTAATCTGTACGACGAATTACTTCGTTACCATTTTCTTGCCGGCAATCGCAATGGCTTTGCCTTTACGGGTGCGCGCATTGGTATGCGTGCGCTGGCCACGTACGGGAAGCTTTTTGCGATGGCGCAGACCACGGTAGCAGCCCAGATCCATCAGACGTTTGATGTTCATGCTGGTTTCGCGGCGAAGATCACCCTCTACCGAGTAATCCGCATCGATAATTTCGCGCAGGCGCGAAACTTCCAGTTCGGTCAGGTCGGCGACGCGGCGCGTCGACTCGATGTCCGCTTTCTCGATGATTTCTTTCGCTTTCGCGTTCCCAATGCCATGAATATAGGTCAGCGCAATAACCACGCGCTTGGCAGAAGGAATATTGACGCCGGCAATACGAGCCATGCTACACTCCCAAAAAAAATTATAAACCCCACCAAAACACAGCGTTTTCGCGGGAGCGGGGAATATACAGAGGAAACCCGGGGTGTCAACGGGTAATTGTTGACTTGCCTGCATCCATGCTTCACGGCCACGGCGCCTGCCCTGCCTTGTGTTTCACGTGAAACATTTTTTATTTTTTTACAACCGCTTACTGGTTTTCCCGCGGCAGATTATACTGCTGCGCCTTTGGCGCCGGCGGCAGAATTGTCATGAGAGCTTAATACTTTATTAGAAGAGCTTAAGCTATAGTAGCATCAGCCCAACCCAACAGAAAGAATGTCGCTATGCCCAAAACATCCGTATTTGTTGTTACCGCCCAGATGATTCAAGATGAGTTCAAGCTGAGTGGACAAGCGATTCCGCCTGGCCACAAGACACTCGAAGACCGCGTAGGTGAGTTTTTCACTAAGAATGGCAGCGACAACAATACCCGGATCATTCAACTCTCCGACGAGGCAATCGCTGCTTTAAAAGACAAAAAATTAACAAACATATCTTTTGGTAGCGGTGATAATGGCTCGACCATTTCGATTTTCGGAGAAAAAAGACACTGGCAAGGGGGCAAGGAAATAGGCTTTCTCTTGAAGGCCTCGGATGTGCAATTTGGAACCGATGGCTCGATCATCACAAAAAAAGAGCAGCGCGCCCTGCAAACACCGCGCGCCTTGAATCCAGACATGCTGCCTATGAATATCGACCAGCTGAAGAAACATGTTGTGCCTACTAAAGGAATGAAGCTCAGCGAAACCATGGCTCCGGGCGTCTCCTTAGCGGAAGCGAATCCTGTAGAAGTTTCGGTTCCGCCGGTTCCCGGCGGGGCCGGCACATCACGCCAGGTCTAATCCTTAAGCCGCGTCGCTCGCGCCGGTGCTGATCACCGTGCGCAAGGCGCCGTGGGCTTTGTAGTGCGGCAAGAGCGGTGCGGTCATGGCGTGGCCATTGCTCCAGACGCTTATTTTCAGGCCATTATGCGCCTGCTACCGCTCGACGTTCGCGTTTAAATCCATGTTTAACGCGAAACATTTTATTTCCATTTCAGAATCTTACCGGGAGACACATCATGTGTTTCCCGGCTCGTCTTTAAAGCACAGCCCCGCCGGATGTCACAAAACCTTCATGCTTTCCCCGACACAGAACTGGTAAACTCAGCAATAGATAGGGAGTTATTAACATGACGAATATTATAACCGCCACCACCATTGAAGAGAGCATCAAAGCAGTACGCGCTGGAACGAACCCCCTCGTAACAACAGATTATCGTGCAGACGCTGGGCCTGACATGATCACCCAAAGCGCACTCATCACGCTCCGCAAACATGGCTATACTCAGGCAGGCTTTGAAGGAAGCGAAATGCCAGGCAAGCAACTACTCGTTTTTTCTAATCCTAAAACGGGCGCCTCATTCGGCGGTGGTGCCGTAGACCACAATAACAAATTTGGAATAAAATATGGCGAAAACGGCCCCATTCTACGCCTTAGTTCAGTCGACCTTAGCAGATTGGATTTGATTGAACAGATCGCGGATCGTAACAAGCCCGCGAATAAAGATTCGACCTATATTTCACTCACCCATTATCGAGACAGGCAGATAACGCCAAACCATAAGCATATCGTCATTGGTAACGAGGCATTCCTATCTAACAACGAACCCGGGCATATCCTGTCAATCTACCGCGAAGGAAAATATATTAAATTCGAATATGTGGTGGAAACAGAACGAGACGGGTTCCCTGATCGACGCCAGATCACTACCATTCCAGCCGACAAAGTAGAAACGCTACGCATTGGTGATCAGGGCGCACTGATCGATCCCAAAACCATCACCGCAAAACCACTGGTGATTGATTTGCCTAAATCCATCGAGACTGGAAAGATCGTAAAACCTGGCGTCACGAAAGCCGAACTCGACCTACCGGAACTAGGCATCCGTCTTGCCGATGCGTATGCCACAACCATTGACGTTCCGGCCGTTCAAAATGCCTTGGGCAAGCCGCGCCAAGTCTAACGACGCCTAAGCCGCGTCGCTCGCACCATTCGTAATCACGCGGTTGATCGCGGCGGTCACTTCTGCGATGTCGGCCATGCCGTCCACCGTGCGCAGGGCGCCGTGGGCTTTGTAATGCGGCAGCAGCGGTGCGGTCATCGCGTGGTACTGCTCCAGGCGCTTGGCGACGGTTTCGGCTTTGTCGTCCTCGCGGCGGGTGAACTCGGTGGAGTCGCACGCATCGCACTGACCTTCGACGGCCGGGCGGCGGAAACTATCATGGTAACCGGCGCCACATTTTTTGCAGGAGAAGCGACCGGCAATGCGCGCGACAAGCGCCGCATCATCGACCGCAAGTTCGATCACGAAATCGATTTTTTTGTTGAGCTCGGCGAGCATCGCATCCAGCGCCACGGCCTGACCGGTGGTGCGCGGAAACCCATCGAGAATGAACCCGTTCGGGCAGGCCTTGATCGCCTCGCGGATGATGCCGATCATGATGTCATCGCTCACCAACCCACCGGCGGCCATCACGGCTTTTGCTTTGAGGCCGATTTCGGAACCTGATGCCACCGCCGCGCGCAGCATATCGCCGGTGGCGAGTTTGGTGAGCGTGAACGTATCACGCAGCATGTCCGATTGCGTGCCTTTACCGGCGCCCGGAGGGCCGAGGAGGATGATGTTCATGCTACTTTCTCCCTTTGAGGCGCGCTTTCTTGATGAGCGCTTCATACTGGTGCGCAAACAGATGCGACTGCACCTGACCGACGAAATCGATCACCACGTTGACGACGATCAGCAAGCTGGTGCCACCAAGGTAGAACGGCACTGCGTATTTCGCAATCAGCAACTCAGGGATCACACAGACAAGGCACAGATACGCCGCGCCGACAACGGTCAGGCGGGTGAGCACGAAGTCGAGGTAATCGGCCGTGTTTTTGCCCGGACGGATGCCGGCGATGAAGCCACCGTTCTTGCGCAGGTTGTCCGCCGTCTCGGTCGGGTTAAACACGATCGCCGTGTAGAAGAACGAGAAGAAAACAATGATAACCGTGTAGGCCAGAATGTAGAGCGGCTGACCATGCGCCAGATAGGTGCTGATGGTGCGCAGCCACTCCGAGCCACCTTCAGCGTTGAAGCCGGCGATGGTGAGCGGGAACAGCAAAATCGAGCTCGCAAAAATCGGCGGGATCACGCCCGACGCATTGAGCTTCAGTGGCAGGTGGGTGGATTCACCCTGCATGATTTTATTGCCAACCTGACGCTTGGGATACTGGATCAGGATACGGCGCTGGGCACGTTCCATATAGACGATCAGCGCAATGAGGCTGAGCGCAACCGCGAGGACGAGCAGGATTACCGGCGTCGAAATAACACCCTTGCGGCCGAGCTCGAACGTGCTGGCAAACGCGCTTGGCAGGTTGGCGATAATGCCGGTGAAGATAATCAGCGAAATGCCCTGGCCGATGCCGCGCTGGGTGATTTGCTCGCCCAGCCACATCAGGAACATGGTGCCGCCCGTGAGGGTGACAACGGTGCTGAACTGGAAGAACACGCCCGGATGCATCACCGCGGACACCCCATTGCTTTGCATGCCTTCAAGCCCGGTCGAAATCCCGTATGACTGCAGTATCGCGAGAACCAGCGTGCCGTAACGGGTATACTGGTTCAGCTTGCGGCGGCCTGCTTCACCTTCTTTTTTCAGTGCGGCGAGCGGCGGCACAGCAACACCCATCAGCTGGATGATGATCGAGGCCGAGATATACGGCATCACCGCCAATGCAAAAATGGTCATGCGGCTGAGCGCGCCGCCGGAGAACATGTTGAACACGCCGAGCACGCCACCAGCATGCTGCTCGAAGATTTCTTCAAGGATTTTTGGGTCGATGCCCGGAATCGGAATGTAGGTACCGAGGCGGTACACAATCAGCGCGCCCAGAACGAACAGCAAGCGGCTTTTCAGTTCAGTCGCGCGGCCGAGCAGGCCGAAATTCATGTTGGAAGCAAAGCGTTCAGCAGCGGAGGCCATAAGCAGTCGTCAGTCGCCAGAGTCGTCCGTCGCCAGAGGCGGCAGGCGCAGGCAGACTGTTCTCCTTTCTATTTTCTGTTTTGACAACCACTGGCACACGCCACTGGCAACGATCAACTGCATGTCATTAAAGCGCGTGTTATTCCTGTCAAGCTGAGAAGCAAAAGAATTGTACGCAAATCGAATTGCCGGTAGGGTGCCGGCAACCGACCGGATAGCATTTTTTGAACTTCCTATGATGACCCTGCCCCAAAAAACTAAACAAGCATTCAGCCCAATCGCGCTATCTATGATGCCGCCGTCTCGGGTTGAGCGGCGGTTCATCGTACACCATTTATTTTAAGCATAACTAGGGAGCCCCGGATGAAACATGCTTTATGTGCTGCGTTACTGATAGTGTCGGCCTGCACGCACAGCAATTATAAAACCCCTGCGACAGCGGCGCCGTCCATATCCGGTATGTATCAAAAAATGCAGACCATTCCCAACTCCGCTTTTCTAACGGTCGCAAGCGTCGATGAGAGAAACTGGTTTGTCACCCGTCCGTATCATGAGGGCATGCTTGATCTGAATGGGGAACGTATTTTTACGTTCACCGAGGACTATCCAAGTTTTACGAAAGAGCTGCAGCCGGGACTTTATAAACTGAACGGTTGCATCCAGTATCGCACCGAGAGGAGGGCACGTGTGGAGTACGATACGACCTGCGATGAGATAATCATCCGGGTCGAGGCCAACACAGCCTATACAACCACCTTTGTCGTCGATGATTATCCGCTCGCGATGAGCATGGCGCGCGCTGCACTGAATAAAGACAGCGAAAAACCCTGGCCGGATCTGACCGTACCGGTAGCGCTCCCATTCCGCACAACGCATGCTGGCGCGACGCCCAATCTCGTACAGCCTGTTTCACCACGTGACTTGCCGAAAGATATGCCGATGACTCCCGTCCTTGCCACACCGAATCATACGCCGGCACCGACGCAATAAAACACTGGCGCAATAAAAAAAGGCGACCCGAAGGTCGCCTTTTAATTTCTTACGCTGTGTGAAGGTTCAATCAGAAGATCAAACCTCAACTCCAAAAACTAGGCTTTGATGGCCTTGCCGGTCTTCGGATCTTTTTTCACTTTTTCGCGTTTCGGCTGTTTGACCTTCACGGTCACTTTGCCGCCGAGCTTTTCGATCGCAGCCGCTGCATTTTTAGATGCGCGTTCGATATCGAGGCTCAGTTTTGCTTTCAGCTCGCCTTTCAGCAGCAGCTTCACGCCTTCGCTTGCTTTCGGCACAATGCCTTTATCGCGCAGCGCCTGGGTGCTGACAACATCACCGGCTTTGAACGTGCCGTTATCGACCAGCACCTGCAGATCGCGCAGGGTGATGATATCGAATTCAACACGCATATGGTTTTTGAAACCGCGTTTTGGCAGGCGACGGTGGATCGGCATCTGGCCGCCCTCGAAGCCGTTGATCGCAACACCCGAGCGTGCGGTCTGACCTTTGCCACCACGACCACAGGTTTTACCCTTGGTGCAGCCAATGCCACGGCCCACGCGCATACGCGACTTGCGGGCGCCTGGGTTGTCTTTCAGTTGGTTCAGTTCCATGTCTTACTCCATTGCGGATGGTCGCCCATCCCTAGTAACGTTATTTCGAGTCAATCACCACAACGAGGTGCGGCAGCTTGTTGATCATGCCGCGCACCGCGGGGGTATCTTCCAGCGTGCGGACTTTGTTCATTTTGTTCAGGCCAAGACCGATCAGGGTCCCTTCCTGTCTTTTGACGCGGCCGATCGGGCTTGCGATCTGCTTCACGGTCACTGTTTTCTTCGCTGCCATTGTCTTATCTCCCAATCACGTCGGCGAACCGACGATTACTCTGCTTCGTTCTGTTGGCCTTGTGCTTTCGCACCAACTTCACGACGTTCTACCACATCACCGACTTTCATCGAGCGACGCACGGCCACGCTACGCGGGCTGCTCATCAGCTTCAATGCCGAGAAGGTGGCTTTAACCATGTTGTGCGGGTTGCTGGTGCCGGTCGATTTCGCGACCACATCATGCACGCCCAGCGCTTCAAAGATGGCACGCATCGGGCCACCGGCGATGATCCCCGTCCCGGCCGGAGCCGAACGGACGATCACGCGGCCTGCGCCGAAGTGACCTTTTACATCATGGTGCAGCGTGCGCGACTCGCGCAGCGGAATGCGGATCATGGATTTCTTCGCGCCATCGGTCGCCTTCTTAACAGCGTCCTGCACTTCTTTCGCTTTACCGGTGCCGTAACCGACTTTGCCCTTGCCGTCGCCAACGACGACGAGTGCTGCAAAACCAAAGCGGCGACCGCCCTTCACGACTTTAGCAACGCGGTTGATCGAGACCAGACGGTCGATCAGATCCCCGCCTTCGCGGTCTTGACGTTCGGTATTGGATTCGTATGCCATGGTGTCCCCTAATCCTTAGAATTTCATGCCGGCTTCGCGTGCCGCGTCAGCCAGTGCCTTGATACGGCCGTGGAACAGATACCCGCCACGATCGAACACAACGTGATCGACCTTGGCTTCTTTTGCACGCGCTGCGATACGGGCGCCCACTGCTTTTGCAGCAGCGATGTTTGCACCGCTCTTCGATGCGCCCATGCCGTCTTTTTCAGCGGTCGATGCGGCAGCAAGGGTTTTACCCTGCGTGTCGTCGATCAGCTGCGCATAGATGTGGCGGCCCGAACGGAACACCGACAGACGAACGCGACCAGCCGCTTTCTGACGGAGCTGGTAGCGGGTGCGCTGTTTACGGCGCGTGAAATTATCAACTTTAGCCATGTTATTCTCCAAACTTTTCGAATCCCTTCAACAACCAGCCCCACCAAGGGACGGGCCACGAAAGGATTAAGCCTATTTCTTCTTGCCTTCTTTACGACGAATGGTCTCCGTCGAGTACTTGATCCCTTTGCCTTTGTACGGCTCTGGCCCACGCAGTGCGCGGATCTCGGCAGCCACCTGGCCGACCTTCTGCTTGTCGAAACCGACAAGATGGATCGTGGTCTGTTTATCGACCGTGACGGTAATCCCGACAGGCACGATGTATTTGATCTCGTGGCTGAAGCCAAGCGCCAGGGTCAGGATCTGGCCCTGAGCCGCCGCACGGTAACCCACGCCGTTGATGTCGAGTTGTTTTTTGTAGCCCGTGGTGACGCCCTCAACAAGATTCTTGAGGTTGGCGCGCACCGTGCCCCACATCGCACGCGAGGTCTGCGAGTCGTTGGCAGGCTTCACCCAGACTTTACCATCGGTGATGGTAACCAGCACATCCGACGTAACGACGGTGCTGAGTTCGCCTTTTGGGCCTTTCACGGTGATGGCTTTATCGCCAACATTGACCGTGACTTTATCCGGAATGGCTACCGGCAATTTACCTAAGCGGGACATAATAGTACTCCTTCAATCCCTTAGAATACGGTGCAAAGAACTTCGCCACCGACATGCTGCTGGCGTGCTGCGAAATCGGACATCACCCCTTTGCTGGTCGAGACGATCGAGATGCCAAGGCCGTTATAATGCTTGGAGATGGCACCTACTTTTGAATATTTACGCAGGCCCGATTTGCTCACGCGTTTCACTTCGCGGATCGCCGGTTCACCTTCGATGTATTTCAGTTCGACCACAAGGTTACGCTTCGCGCCGTCTTCTTCGACGCGGTGGGTAACGATGAAGCCCTCTTCTTCCATCACCTTGGCGATATCGACCAGAAGGCCGGAGCATGGCATGGTGACAGATGGCAGCTGCGCTTTATACGCATTGCGCAGGCGGGTAAGCATATCGGCGACGCGATCGGTTGTCATGGTATTCTCCCTACCAGCTAGCTTTGGTGAGGCCGGGAATCAGACCGAACGAGCCGAGCTCGCGCAGTTGGTTCCGACACATTTTGAATTTACGGTAATAGGCGCGCGGACGGCCCGTCAGCTCGCAACGGTTACGCTGGCGAACGCGGCTGCTGTTACGCGGCAGTTCCGACAGTTTCATCTGTGCAGTGAAACGCTCTTCCATCGTCGCCTCGCGGTTCATGATGACCGCTTTCAGTTTGGCGCGCTTGGTACGGTTCTGCAGGTTCAGCTTTTTGCGTTTATCGTTACGCTCTTTCATGCAAAGTTTTGCCATGGGTCTTAAACTCCTTATGCTTTACGGAAAGGAACAGCGAAACCCTCAAGCAGGGCGCGTGCTTCTTCATCGTTTTTGGCGGTGGTGACAATCGTGATGTCCATGCCGCGCACGGTGCTCACGCGGTCGTAATTGATCTCCGGGAAGATCAGCTGTTCTTTGAGGCCCATGTTGTAGTTACCACGGCCATCGAAGCTCTTGGGATTGACGCCACGGAAATCGCGGATGCGCGGCATCGCAATGTTGACGAAACGATCCAGGAACTCGTACATGCGCTGCTTGCGCAGGGTCACGCGGCAACCGATCTGCAGGCCGGCGCGGATTTTGAACGATGCTTCTGCTTTTTTCGCTTTGGTGATCACTGGCTTTTGACCGGCGATCAGGGTCATTTCTTCGACAGCGGACTGGATCTGCTTCTGATCCGCCACCGCTTCACCAACACCCATGTTGATGACGATTTTGGTCAGGCGCGGCACTTCCATGACGTTTTTGTAGCCGAATTTCTCTTTCATCGCCGGCACCACTTCGCGGTCATAGACCAGCTGCAGGCGCGGCGTTTTCGCGTTGCCTTCCAGCGTTGGGCCCACTTTAGCAGCGGTTGGTGCAGCCTTCGCCTTGGTCGGCGTAGCGGCTTTTTTCTCAGCTTTGTCCGCTTTCGGCGCGGCCGGTTTTGCGGCCTTTGCAGCGGGTTTTTTCTCGGTTGCCATGATCGTGCGTCCTATCTGTTATTATGCGTTCAGCGATTCGCCGGAGCGTTTCGCCACACGTTGTTTCTTACCGTCTTTGCTGACCGCGAAACCAACGCGGGTAGCTTTACCGTCTTTCGGATCGGCCAGCGCGATGTTGGAAAGATGGATCGCCGCTTCTTTCGAAACGATGCCACCATTGCCTGCCGCACTTGGCTTCTCGTGTTTCTTGATCAGGTTGATGCCAGCCACCACCGCACGGTTCGTGTCGGTAACGATCTTCAGCACTTCGCCGGTCTTGCCTTTATCGCGGCCAGTGATAACCACCACTTGATCGCCTTTTTTGATTTTTGCAGCCATGATTTCCTCTATGTCCTTACAGTACTTCAGGCGCGAGCGAGACGATCTTCATGAACTTTTTCGCGCGCAGTTCGCGGGCGACCGGTCCGAAGATACGTGTGCCGATCGGCTCACCTTGTTTGCTCACGAGCACGGCGGCGTTACCATCGAAACGAATGGCCGAACCATCCTGACGTTTGGTAACGAACTTGGTGCGAACGATCACGGCGCGATGCACGTCACCCTTCTTCACCTTGCCGCGCGGGATTGCGCTTTTGATCGAGACGACGATGATGTCGCCAATCGATGCGGTCTTGCGGTGCGAACCACCAAGAACCTTAATGCACATGACTTCGCGTGCGCCGGAATTGTCGGCCACGTCCAAGCGGGTTTGCATCTGAATCATATCTGCTCTCCTGCTTTACTAGTTACGCGGCAGGCGCATCGGCGATTTTCTCGACGACAGCCCAGCACTTGGTTTTCGAAATCGGACGCGACTCGATGATGCGAACCACATCACCGACTTTGCAGCCTTGCTCATCATGCGCCGCATATTTTTTCGAACGGCGGATAATTTTGTTGTAGAGCGGGTGTTTGATTTTGCGCTCGACTTTAACCGTAACGGTTTTCGCGCATTTATCGCTCACCACGACACCTTGTAATATACGTTTTGGCATTGCTCTTCCTATCCCTATGCAGCGTTTTTGAGTTTGCGCACTTGCGTGAGGATCCGCGCGATCTCGCGCTTAGCCTCGCGGAAACGCGACGTATTGCTCAGCTCGCCCGACGCTTTTTGGAAGCGCAGGTTGAACAGTTCTTTTTTCAAATCCGCCACGGTGCCGTGCAGCTCCTCGACCGATTTACCTTTATATTGCTCAGTTGCCTTAGCCATGATCATCCCCTCTTACGCTTCGACGCGTTTGATGAATTTGGTTTTTACTGGGAGCTTCGCGGATGCGCGATCAAATGCCTCGCGCGCCACGTTCTCTGGAACACCATCGATTTCGAACATGATGCGGCCCGCTTCCACGCGCGCTACCCAATACTCCACCGACCCCTTACCGGAACCCATCCGTACTTCGGCAGGTTTGCGGGTAACAGGCACATCCGGGAAAATCCGGATCCACATACGGCCAACGCGCTTCACATGGCGCGAGATAGCGCGACGTGCGGCTTCGATCTGGCGCGCGGTGATCCGCTCCGGGGTCATGGCTTTCAGGCCATATTCGCCGAAGTTCAAGCTATAGCCGCCCTTGGCAGCGCCAGATACCCGGCCCTTATGGGCTTTGCGGTACTTGGTCTTTTTCGGTTGCATCATGACAGTTATTCCTTAATTCACTTCAATTTCGTTCGGTTTCGACACTTCTAGGAAGCTTGTGCAAAGCTCGTCGGAGTGTTCGGCATGCGTTGTAATTCCTGATCTTTTAGGATTTCGCCCTTGAAGACCCAGACCTTGACGCCGATGATCCCGTACGTCGTGAGGGCGCTCGCAATACCATAGTCTATGTCAGCACGCAAGGTATGAAGTGGCACGCGACCTTCACGGTACCATTCCATCCGCGAAATCTCAGCACCACCCAGGCGGCCCGACACGTTGATACGGATCCCTTCCGCACCCATACGCAGGGCGGACTGAACGGCGCGTTTCATTGCCCGGCGGAAGGCCACGCGGCGCTCCAGCTGCTGGGCAACGCCTTCGGCGATCAGGGTCGAATCGAGTTCCGGCTTACGGATTTCGATGATGTTCAGATGCACCTCGTCTTTGGTAAACTTCTGAACTTCCTTCTTAACTTTATCGATATCCGCGCCTTTTTTGCCGATCACGATCCCCGGACGGGCCGAGTGGATCGAGACATAGCATTTTTTGCCGGTGCGCTCGATGATGACTTTGCTGACGCCAGCCTGGTTAAGGGCTTTTTTGACGTAACGGCGGATTTTGATATCCTCGTGCAGCTTGGTTGCGTAGTCCTCGTCGGCGAACCAACGGGAATCCCACGTTTTATTGATACCAAGGCGAAGCCCGATTGGATTGATCTTCTGACCCATATTATGCTCCCTCAGCTTCACGCACGACGATCGTCAGGTGCGAAAATGGTTTCAAGATTTGTGCACCACGGCCGCGAGCGCGGGCATGGAAGCGTTTCAGCACCATGGATTTACCCACCCATGCTTCCTTCACGACGAGCGCATCGACGTTCAGGTTGTGGTTATTTTCAGCATTGGCGATCGCCGACTGGAGGGCCTTACGGACATCCACCGCGATACGCTTGTTGCTGAATTGCAGTTGGGTCAGCGCCGCCTGCACTTTCATGCCACGGATCATCTCGGCCACCAGGTTCAGCTTGGTCGGGCTGGTACGCAGGTTGCGCAGCACGCACTTCGCTTCATTGGGCGCCAGGGCGCGTTCGGTTTTCTTTTTGCTCATCGTCTATCCCCTATTTCTTGTCGGCAGTTTTCTTCTCGTTGCCGCCATGCGCTTTGAACTCACGCGTGGGAGCGAACTCGCCGAATTTATGGCCGATCATTTCCTCGGTCACGACGACCGGGATATGTTTCTTGCCGTTATAGACGCCAAACGTCAGACCGACGAATTGCGGCAAAATGGTCGAGCGGCGCGACCAGATCGCGATCACGGTGTTGCGGTTCGATTTATGCGCGACTTCTGCTTTCTTGAGCAGGTAGCCATCGATAAACGGACCTTTCCATACTGAACGTGCCATGATGTAGCTCCCTATTTGCCTTTGCCCTTCGCCTGATGGCGAGTGCGGATGATGAGTTTGTTCTTGCGTTTCGGATTACGCGTTTTGAAGCCCTTGGTTGGCTGGCCCCATGGCGTAACCGGATGACGGCCGCCCGAGGTTTTACCTTCACCACCACCATGTGGGTGATCGACCGGGTTCATGGCAACACCACGAACATGCGGACGCTTGCCCTTCCAACGGTTACGACCGGCTTTACCGATGACTTCGTTCTGGTGATCCGGGTTCGACACCGCACCGATGGTCGCCATGCAAAGCGACGGCACCATGCGCAATTCACCCGAACGCAGTTTGATCTGGGCAAACCCGGCATCTTTACCGACGAGCTGCACATAGGCCCCAGCCGAACGACCGATCTGGCCGCCCTTGCCTGGCTTCATTTCCACGTTATGGACAATCGTCCCGATCGGGATATTGGCCAGTGGCATTGCGTTGCCCGGCTTAATATCGGCGCGCTCACCCGAGATCACCATATCGCCCTGATTGAGGCGCTGCGGTGCGAGGATGTAGGCTTGCACCCCATCTTCATATTGAATGAGGGCGATGAATGCCGAACGGTTCGGATCGTATTCCAGACGCTCTACGCGTGCCGGAACATCGAACTTACGACGCTTGAAATCGATCACGCGGTAGGCCTTCTTGTGCCCGCCGCCCTTTTGGAACGAGGTGATGCGACCAGCATTGTTACGACCACCGGTCGAGTTCGTTGCTTCCACCAGCTTCTTAACCGGCTTACCTTTGTACAGGTCGGCGCGGTCGATCAGCACCAGCTGACGCTGGCCCGGGGTCGTTGGTTTGAAATGTTTTAGTGCCATTGGGTTTCTCCCCTTAATCCTTTACCGCGCACCGGCGGCGAAATCGATGCTTTGACCAGCTGCCAGGGTAACAATCGCCTTACGCACATCGTTGCGCTGGCCATCTTTACCACGGAACTTTTTCATTTTGCCTTCGGTGTTGATCGTGTTCACCTTCAGGACCGACACTTTGAAGATCGCTTCAACAGCGGCCTTCACATCATGCTTGGTCGCCGTTGGCGAGATCTTGAACGTCACCTTGTTCTGCTCGATGGCTTGCGAGGATTTCTCGGTCACAATCGGGCGGACAATCACATCGTAAAGACGCGCATCGGACAGCACGCTGCCTTTTTTAGCGGTCGTTTTCTTCGCCGTCGCTTTTGCGGCCGGCTTGGCTTTTTTCAACAAACTCACTTGAGCCTCGCTTCCAGTGCGGCAACAGCTTCTTTGCTGAGCACCAATTCTTTGTGACGCAGGATGTCATACACGTTCGCGCCTTGGATCGGCAGAACATCATGACCGATCAGGTTGTTGATCGCCTTTGCAAAGCCGCTATCGACTTCCGCACCGGTGATGAACAATGGCTTGGTCAGGCCCATCGCGGTGAAGTTCGCAACGACCGATTTGGTCTTGGCGTCTTTCACGGTCAGGCCATCTACCACGATCAGCTTGCCTTCAGCCTGTTTGGCCGAGAGTGCATGCTTGAGGCCAAGCGCGCGGACTTTCTTGGTCAGGCCGTATGCATGGCTGCGCACGACGGGACCATGAGCGCGCCCACCGCCCTCTTGGTGTGGCCCGCGGGTCGTCCCCTGACGGGCGCCACCGGTGCCTTTTTGTTTGAACGGCTTTTTCCCGGTGCCGGAAACTTCGGCGCGGGTTTTGGTTTTGTGCGTACCGGCACGCGCTTTCGCACGCTGCCATTCGACGACGCGCTGGAGAATATCCTTGCGCGGCTCCAAACCGAACACGGTGTCAGCAAGCTCGAGCTCGCCGGCAGCCTTGTTCTCCAGGGTTACAACGTTGATTTTCATGTCTACTACTCCGCCTTTGCTTCTTCAGTTGCTGCCGGGGCTTCATCGACTTTCGCCGCAGGAGCAGCCTGCTTCATCACTGCCGGATACGGCGCTTCCGCCGGACGGGCACGTTTATGCGCATCGACCACGCGAAGCACCGCGTTATCGACGCCTGGGACGGCACCTTTGACGAGGATGAGGTTACGTGCTTCGTCGATCTGGATGATTTCCAGGTTCTCAACGGTCACGCGCTCAACACCCAAGTGGCCAGCCATTTTCTTGTTCTTGAAGGTACGACCCGGATCCTGACGCTGACCGGTCGAACCGTGCGAACGGTGCGATACGGAAACGCCGTGGGATGCTTCAAGACCGCGGAAGTTCCAGCGTTTCATTGCACCGGCAAAGCCCTTACCCTTGGTGATGCCGATGACATCCACAAACTGGCCTTGCACAAAGTGATCGGCGCGGATTTCTTGGCCGACCGGCACCAGCGCATCTTCCGCGACGCGGAATTCAACCAGCTTTTTCTTGGCTTCGATGTTCACTTTCGCAAACACGGTGCGCTGCGCCTTGTTGACGCGATGTGCTTTAGCTTTGCCTGCACCGATCTGGACGGCGGTGTAGCCGTCTTTCTCTTTGGTGCGCTGTGCAGTCACCTGCACATTGTCCAGCTGCAGGACGGTTACCGGCACGCTACGACCGAATTCGTCATAGATGCGGGTCATCCCGATTTTGTTGGCGATAACGCCGGTACGAGCGGTATTAACGGTGCTCATTTGTGCTCTCCCTATGCCGCGTTCAGAACGGTGATTTCAACTTCGACACCCGAAGCGAGGTCGAGTTTACCGAGCGCATCCACGGTTTGTGGGGTTGGCTCGACAATGTCGATCAGGCGTTTATGGGTACGGATCTCGAACTGCTCACGCGACTTCTTATCGATGTGCGGCGAGCGGTTAACCGTGAAGCGTTCAATGCGACGTGGCAGAGGCACAGGCCCCAGCACTTGCGCACCGGTACGCTTCGCCGTGTTGACAATTTCCTTTGCGGAATGGTCAAGCACCGCGTGGTCATACGCCTGGAGGCGAATGCGGATTTTTTGGTTCATCATCGTGGCCATAGTGCCCTCTAACTTCTTTGTTTCTTGTTACTTAATTTACGCAATCACCTTCGCGACGACGCCAGCACCGACGGTGCGGCCGCCTTCGCGGA
>JAZKJM010000007.1:0-75632 GCA_040384265.1 Pseudomonadota bacterium
CGTCCCGATGTTGCAATGCGGCTTCGTACGGTTGAACTTTTCCTTCGCCATGATGGTCTCCTTTAATATCTATGTATAATTTAAGCGGCTGCTTTTTTCTTGATTTCGTCGGCGACGTGGCTTGGCACTTCGGCGTAGTGACCGAAGACCATGCTGTAGCTGGCGCGGCCCTGGCTCATCGAGCGCAAGGTGTTCACGTAGCCAAACATCTGGCCGAGCGGCACGAGGGCGTTCACGACGCGGGCATTCCCACGCTGATCCATCCCCTGCACGTTCCCACGGCGCGAGCTCAGATCGCCGATGACGTCGCCCAGATAATCATCCGGGGTCACGACTTCGACTTTCATGATAGGCTCAAGCAGTTTCGGACCGGCTTTTGCCATCCCTTCACGGAACGCAGCGCGGGCTGCGATCTCGAAGGCGAGTGCGGACGAATCCACATCGTGGTAAGCGCCGTCAACGAGGGTTGCTTTGAAATCGATCGTCGGGAAGCCCGCGATGACACCCGAGTTGAGCATCGAATTGAGGCCCTTCTCGACGCCCGGCAGGTATTCCTTCGGCACCGAACCACCGACGGTTTTGTTTTCGAACACGAAGCCCGAACCTGGCTCGAGCGGCTCGAAATCGATGATGACACGAGCGAACTGACCCGAACCACCCGATTGTTTCTTGTGGGTGTAATCTTCCTGATAGAGCTTGCTGATGGTCTCGCGGTACGCCACCTGCGGCGCGCCAACGTTGGCATCGACTTTATAGGTACGGCGCAGAATATCGACTTTGATATCCAAGTGAAGTTCGCCCATGCCTTTGAGGATGGTCTGGCCGGTCTCGTGGTCGGTGCTGACGCGGAAGGACGGATCCTCAGCGGCAAGCTTCGACAGCGCGATACCCAGTTTCTCCTGATCCGCTTTCGATTTCGGCTCAATCGCCAATTCGATAACAGGCTCAGGGAATTCCATTTTCTCAAGGATGATCGGCTTGTCCGGGCTGCACAGCGTGTCACCGGTGCGGGTCTCTTTCAGACCAGCGAGGGCAACGATATCGCCTGCATAGGCTTCCTTCACATCTTCACGGCTGTTCGCATGCATCAACAGCATCCGGCCGACGCGCTCTTTGCGGTCTTTGCTGGAGTTGATGACCGAGCTACCCGATTCCAGTTTGCCGGAATAGATACGGCAGAAGGTGATCGAGCCCACGAATGGATCGTCCATGATTTTGAATGCGAGCAGCGACAGCGGCTCGGAATCATCCGGCTTGCGCGAGATGATGTTGTTCTCGGGATCTTTTGCATCGGGATCGATACCATCCATCGCACCGCGATCGAGCGGGGTTGGCAGGTAATCAACTACCGCATCAAGCAACGGCTGCACGCCTTTGTTTTTGAATGCGGAACCGCACAGGATCGGCACGAACGCGAACTTCACGGTGCCTTTGCGGATACATTTTTTGAGATCGGCAACGCTTGGCTCTTTGCCATCGAGATAGGCTTGCAGGAGCGCATCGTCTTGCTCGACAGCGGTCTCAACCAGCTTTTCACGGTATTCTTTCGCTTTCGCGGCATACTCAGCAGGAATTTCGACTTCATCGAATTTCGCACCGAGCTCTTCGCCACCCCAAACAAGGGCTTTCATTTTGACGAGATCGATCACGCCTTCAAAATGCTCCTCACCGCCGATTGGCAGCTGGATCACCAGCGGGGTCGCACCGAGACGGTCAACAATCATATCGACGCAGCGGTAGAAATCCGCGCCCACGCGATCCATCTTGTTGACGAAGCAAATGCGTGGCACGCTGTATTTATCGGCCTGACGCCATACGGTTTCCGACTGCGGCTCGACGCCGGCAACGGAATCGAACACGGTGACGGCGCCATCAAGCACGCGCATCGAGCGCTCTACTTCGATGGTGAAATCCACGTGGCCAGGAGTATCGATGATGTTGATACGGTATTGCTCATCATCTGCACCCGTCCAGAAACAGGTGGTTGCAGCGGACGTGATCGTGATGCCACGCTCCTGCTCCTGCTCCATCCAATCCATCGTCGCCGCACCTTCGTGCACTTCGCCGATTTTGTGGCTCTTGCCGGTATAGTACAGAATCCGCTCGGTGGTGGTGGTCTTACCCGCATCGATGTGCGCGCAGATACCAATGTTGCGGTAATGATCTAACTGTGTCGTGCGTGGCATAGTACTCTCTAAATCCCTGTATTTATTTTATTATTACCAGCGGTAATGGCTGAACGCTTTGTTCGCTTCCGCCATCCGGTGGGTGTCTTCACGCTTTTTGACGGCGTTGCCGCGGCCCGATGCCGCATCCATGATCTCACCAGCCATACGCTGACGGGTCGTCTTCTCGCCGCGGTTACGCAGCGCGATGATCAACCAGCGAATCGCGAGCGCCTGCTGGCGCTTGTTACGCACTTCGGTCGGCACCTGATAGGTCGCACCACCGACGCGGCGCGAACGCACTTCGACGGATGGCTTAACGTTATCGAGCGCATCATTGAACACGATGATCGGATCTTTGCCGGTTTTTTGCTGGATGATGTCGAATGCACCGTAAACAATTTCCTCAGCAGCCGAGCGCTTGCCATCGTACATGAGCGTGCTCATGAATTTAGCAACAACGAGGTTGTGGAATTTTGCATCCGGTAAAGTGACGCGTTCTTTCGCGGCGTGGCGACGTGACATAAATACTCCTGAAATCTATTTCGGACGTTTCGCGCCATAGTGCGAACGGCGCTTGCGGCGTTTAGCAATACCCTGGGTATCCAGAGTACCGCGGATGATGTGGTAACGAACGCCGGGCAAATCTTTGACGCGGCCGCCGCGGATGAGCACTACCGAGTGCTCCTGCAGGTTGTGGCCCTCGCCCGGGATGTAGCCGATGACTTCGAAGCCGTTGGTCAGGCGAATTTTCGCGACCTTACGGAGTGCCGAGTTCGGTTTTTTCGGGGTGGTGGTGTAAACGCGGGTGCAGACGCCACGCTTTTGCGGGCATGCTTCCATCGCAGGGACTTTATCACGCGCCTTTTGCGGGTGACGGCCTTTGCGAACCAACTGGTTGATTGTTGGCATGTGTCAGTCCTCTTTCTTATCCGTGGGTGTTTGGGTTACTATGCCCAAGCCACGATAATGGTTAACCTTTAGTGTTCGTTTGAAAAAATAACGGCACGCCGTCACTTTTTCGTTCCGCCCGCTTTCGCGGCGCAAACCCACCGCTTTCGGCGATGGGCTTGATAGGCACCCGAACAACAGAGTTGTCCGATTGCCTATGAACCGACGAAAAAGCGCTGAAACACTGGGTTTTTTGTAGTTTATTGCCGAGCGTTTTTTGCGACGTTAGACCGTCGGGAGCGCGCTTTATAAGGAGGCAGACCCTTAACGTCAAGCGCCAAATGCAGATTTTTTGCGGGCCGCACCATCGCACGGATTGCCCGAAAAAATATCCACGCCGCGCGCGGCACGTGACGCGCCCGCATCACTGTTGCCGCATCATTGCCACAACCCATAGATTTATAGCCACTTTTAAATCGCCCACAAAGGCCGAATTTCGTTGCAATTGCGGTGATTTTGCCTAAATTAACCTTTACCGTTAAGCGCTATATCTAGTGCTCGACGCAAAAAAATAGGGTGTGGAATGCGCAAAGCATCGGTCAAACCGATCATGATATCACCGGTGCCAGCCACGGCCACCGCCCCGGTGGCGCGGCCGATGAGCGTGAAACGCCTGTCCCGCCTGCGCGTTAACTGGTTCGTTATCGGCTCGGTCTTTGGCATTGGCCTTTCGTTTTTCATGAATTTCCTTGTCACCGCCGTCGTCGTCCCGGGTTATGATTCCGTGGTTGCGCGCCTGCAGGATGTCAAAGTCACTGAGCCCGGCAGCCCGGCCGCACCCACCACGCATGCCACACACGAGACCAAAGAGCCCGTGAAAGAAGTTGCCGCCGCACCCGCCCCTGCCCCCGTGGCGCCAGCAGCGCCCGCTGCACCGGTGAGCTATCCGCTGACGGTCGCACTGCAGGTCGGCAAAGGCGATACGCTGATTGATATGCTGATCGCCAACCATGTGCTTTCGAGCGAGGCGCATCAGGTGGTGAACGCGCTGAAACCCCAGTTCAACGCCGAAAAACTGCGCGTCGGGCAAAAAATTTCGGTCACGCTGGCGCGCCATGAAACGCTGGGCGACAAGGCGGCGGTGAAGGAGCTTGCCATCAAGCTGCCCAACCTCTCCACCATCGAGCTGCAGCGGCTGCAGGATGGCGGCTTCAGCGTCGCCGCCACGGAAGAAACCAACACCCAGAAAACCTATCGCGGTTTTGGCAAAGTGCGCTCCAGCATCCTGCAAGCCGGGGCGGATGCAAAAATTCCCTCTTCCACGATGCATGAGCTGGTGAAGGCCTTCAGCTACGACATCGATTTCCAACGCGAAATCCACCCCGGCGATACGGTTGAAGTGCTGATGGACCGCGCCCCGGCCAAGGGCAGCGCCAAAGGCTATAGCGGTGCCGGTAGCGTGCGCTATGCCGCGCTCACCCTGAAAGACGGCAAACACGAGATTTTCCGCTTCAAAGATAGCCTGGGCCAATATGCATGGTTCGATGGCAAGGGCAACAGCATCAAAAAATCGCTGCTGCGCACGCCGGTGGATGCCGTCCATATCACCTCGGGCTTCGGCATGCGCACGCACCCGATCATGGGCTACACCAAGATGCATCGCGGCGTGGATTTCGGCGCCAGCAGCGGCACACCGATCATGGCCGCGGGCGATGGCACCGTCACCTTCAAGGGCTGGAAAAACGGCTACGGCAACTTCGTCGTCATCAAGCATAATGGCAAATACGAAACCGCCTACGGCCACTGCGCGCGCTTCGCCAAAATCAACGTGGGCAGCCGTGTGAAACAAGGCCAGGTGATCGCCTATGTCGGCATGACCGGCATGGCCACCGGGCCGCACCTGCATTACGAAGTGCATGAAAACGACGTGCAGGTGAACCCCGTCGCTAAACAGTTCAACATGGCTTCGGGCCTCAGTGGCAAGCAGCTCGCCGCCTTCAAATCCGCCAAACAAACGGCGCTGAACGAGCTTGCGGCCCTCGCCAAAGGCCCGCAAGTCGCCAGCCGCTAGCGCTGCTGGCGCATGGCTTCCTCCCCTCGCTGGCGTTACTACCTGCTCCGTGCGGGCATCGCCTGTGCGATCACCTATGGGAGCATCCTTGTCGCAACAATGGTGGGTGAAACCGGTGCAGTCTACCGCCCCTCCCCGGGCCCCACAGAGCCCGCTGCCGCAGGGCTGCCCAACTACACCCGCAAAACACTGGCACATGGCACGCAACCGCCCATCACCTATTGGGAAAACGGCGCCCCGGCAGGAGCCCCAACGGTGCTTTATTTCCATGGCAATGGCGGCGGGCTCTATCGCTACGCCTCGGCGCTCGCCTTTCTTGACAAGCAGCACGTGCATGTGGTCGCCATGGAATATCGCGGCTATCCGGGAGCGCTGGGGAGCCCCTCGCAGCGCAGCATTGTTCGCGATGCACAGGCGTTGTACGATCACCTGAAAACAACGCAGCCTGGCATTGCGCTGTGGGGCTATTCGCTGGGCAGCGGCGTCGCCACCCAACTTGCCGCAACGCGCCCGGTCACAGCATTAGTGCTCGAAGCGCCGTTCACCGCGGCAGTCGATCTTGCCGGCGAAATGTTTCCCTACCTGCCAGTGCAGGTGCTGATGCGTAATAGCTACCGCTCCCGCGCCGTGATCGGGCAAATAAACGTGCCACTGTTCATCATGCATGGCGGTGCGGACAGGGTCGTCCCGGTGGCCCATGGCCGCGCATTATTTGAACAGGCGAACCAGCCAAAAATCCTGCGCATTGCGTCGCAAGCCAACCATTTCAACCTCATCCAATACGGCGCCTATGACGAGGCTGTGGACTTCCTCCGGCAGGCGCCGCGCCCGAGTTATAAGCCGTTAATACCCTGAGCGTTTTCCTATCCCGTTTGGCCGCCGACAACGTCGGCAACAGCGCAGCATTTTGTACGCCGATGTGCATGCTCTATTCGCGTTATGGCTTGCCCGGCATGATCAGGTATGCCATCGTCACCTACCGCCATTTGCAGGAGTGTTTGCCCATGAAACCCGTCATCAAGCCTTCCTCCCGCGCGGCATTTACCCTCGTTGAACTCTCGATCGTGCTGGTGGTGCTGGGCTTGCTCGCCGGGGGCATCCTGGGCGGCCAGGCGATGATTCGCTCGGCGGAATTACGCACCGTCGTCACCCAGACCAACCAGTTGATCACCGCCATCCAGACCTTCCGCGAGCAATATAACGGCCTGCCGGGCGACCTTTCCACCGCCACCGAATTTTGGGGCAGCGCGGGCGGCAATGGCACGGATGCCACCTGCTATGGGCTGCAATCCGCCAATTCCATGGCCACCTGCAACGGCGATGGCGACAGCAGAGTGGATAATAACGCCTATGACTATGCCGAGCGTTTTGCTGCCTGGAAACATCTATCCAATGCGCGGCTGGTCGATGGCAAATACACCGGCAAAACAGCCGGCGCGCAGGGAAGCTATACGCAGGATGTGGGCGTGAACGTGCTCCGGGCAAAAATCTATAGCGGCTTTTTTGATATTTATTACAACAGCAGCTCCACTGGCAATCCCCATTTCGCCACCGGCACACAACTCGATCGGAATTTTATCTCTCTCTATGGCAACACCCCCAGCTACGGCGTGCTCACGCCGAAAGAGGCCTGGAATATCGACACCAAACTCGATGATGGCGACCCCTTCTCCGGCGATGTCATCAGCACCAAGAAAAGCTCCACCGTCGGCCCCAACTGCACCAGCAGCGATGCCGCCCCCGGCAGCTACAACCTGAAGAACACGGACATCACCTGCGTCCTGCATATCGGCGCACAGAACTAGGCTAGCGGCGCTTGGGTTTCTTCTTCTCGGTGGAGGCCGCAAGCGGCGCGCCTGCCGTGATATGCAGCCCCAGCTCATGCCCGCTGATGTCCACATGCGCACCGTCCATGATCGAACCGTCGAGGATCATGTTCGCTAAGCGATCCTGCACCTGTTTCTGGATCACCCGTTTAAGCGGACGAGCGCCGTAGATAGGGTCGTAGCCCTTGTCGGCCAGCCATGCCCGCGCCGCGCCATCGAGCGCCAGCGTGATCTGGCGGTCAGCCAGCAACCGTTCAAGCTGGGTGATCTGGATATCGACAATGGCCCCCATCTGCGCCCGGCCAAGGCGGTGGAAGAGGATAATCTCATCCAACCGGTTGAGGAATTCCGGGCGGAACGCGGCCTTCACCTCGCCCATCACCTGCTCGCGCACGGACTCGACCGATTGTGTCTCACCCAGCGCCACCAAATGCTGCGCGCCGAGATTGCTGGTGAGCACGATGATGGTGTTGCGGAAATCCACCGTGCGGCCCTGGCCATCGGTCAGGCGGCCATCATCCAGCACTTGCAGCAGCACGTTGAACACATCCGGATGGGCCTTCTCCACCTCATCGAACAGGATCACCTGATACGGGCGACGGCGCACCGCTTCGGTCAGCGCCCCACCCTGATCATAGCCCACATAGCCCGGCGGCGCACCGATCAAGCGCGAGACTGCGTGCTTTTCCATATACTCGCTCATATCCATGCGGATCAGCGCGGTGTCATCGTTGAACATGAAGCCCGCAAGCGCCTTGGTCAGCTCGGTTTTTCCCACCCCGGTCGGCCCGAGGAACAGGAACGAGCCGATGGGGCGGCTGGGGTCCTTCAACCCTGCCCGCGCCCGGCGTACGGCAGCGGAAACGGCCTTCACCGCCTCCTCCTGCCCCACCACGCGGGTGCCGATGGCCCCTTCCATGGCGAGCAATTTCTCGCGCTCGCCCTGCAGCATTTTATCGACCGGCACGCCCGTCCAGCGGCTGACGATGGAGGCGATATCCGCCTCGCCCACCACCTCGCCGGCCGAAGCACCGCTTTGCGCGGATTCCTTCTCGGAATCGGCGAGTTTTTTCTCCAGCTCGGGAATCTGGCCATAGGTCAATTCGCCCGCCCGCGCCCAGTTACCAGCGCGCTCGGCGGTTTCCAGTTCAAGCTTCAGGGCTTCCAGCCGCTCTTTGAGGCCGCGCGCTTCGTTGAGGCGGTCTTTCTCCGCTTTCCAGCGCGCGGTGAAAATGGCGGACTCGGCATCCAGCTCCGTCAGTTCATCCTCGATGCGGCTCAGCCGCTCGCGGGAGGCCTTGTCCGACTCGCGTTTCAGTGCCTCGCGCTCGATCCGCCGCTGCATGATTTTGCGGTCGATCTCATCCAGCGCTTCGGGTTTGGAATCGACCTGCATGCGCAGGCGGCTACCTGCTTCATCGATCAGATCGATCGCTTTATCCGGCAAAAACCGGTCGGTGATATAGCGGTGCGACAATGTCGCCGCAGCCACCAGCGCCGCATCCGACAGGGTAATCCCATGATGCAGCTCGTATTTTTCCTTGAGGCCGCGCAGGATTGAAATCGTATCCTCCACCGTCGGCTCGCTCACGAACACCGCCTGGAAACGCCGCGCAAGGGCCGCATCCTTCTCGATATATTTGCGGTATTCATTCAGCGTAGTTGCGCCGACGCAATGCAGCGCACCGCGTGCCAGCGCCGGTTTCAGCAGGTTGGAGGCATCCATCGACCCTTCCGCCGCGCCCGCGCCAACAATAGTGTGCAACTCATCGACGAACAGGATCACTTCACCCGCCGCCGCGTCAATTTCGTTCAGCACCGATTTCAGTCGCTCCTCGAATTCACCGCGGAATTTGGCCCCTGCCACCAGCGCCCCAAGGTCGAGCGACAGCAGCTTTTTGCCCTTCAGCGCCTCGGGCACATCGCCTTTGACAATGCGCAAAGCGAGCCCCTCGACAATCGCCGTTTTGCCGACCCCCGGCTCACCGATCAGCACTGGGTTGTTTTTGGTGCGACGCGCCAGCACCTGAATGGTGCGGCGAATTTCCTCGTCCCGGCCGATCACCGGGTCGAGCTTGCCGCTCTCGGCCAGTGCGGTTAAATCCTTGCTGTATTTTTTGAGCGAATCGAACTGGTCTTCGGCAGTGGCGCTGGTCGCGGTGCGGCCCTTGCGCTGGTCGTTAATGGCGCTGTTGAGCCGTTGCGGCGTTACCTGCGCTTCTTTAAGGATTTTGGCGGATGGGGTATCGTTTTCCATCGCCAGCGCCTGCAGCAATCGCTCCAGCGTGACGAACTCATCGCCCGCTTTTTTGGCGATATCCTTCGCATTTTCGATCACCCGCGCGGTGTCCCCGGCCAGATACATCTGCCCACCACCGCCCTCGACCCGCGGCAATTTGCCAAGCGCCGCTTTGGTGCGTTCATCGAGCAGGGCCAGATCGGCCCCGACCGCGCCCAGCAGCACACCCATGCTCGGCTCCTCGATCAGTGCCGCGAGGATATGCTCCGGCGTGAAACGCTGGTGATTACTGCGCAGCGCCAGCGCTTGCGCGTCCTGCAGGGCCTTGCGCGATTTTTCGGTAAATTGCTCTAAGTCCATGTTCCCTCGGCGGTATTTATTTGTTATGGATGGGTATATGGGAACATACGCGCATCATTACAAGATTGTTACTTCCCTTTTCATGGCCCTGCTGATGCCGCTTGGCGCAGTGGCCCAAGAGGCTGCATTATCCCCATTAAAACTGAACGCCCGTTACAATATTGCATGGAATGGCATTACGCTTGGCCGCATCAACATCACCGCCGATGAGAGCGAGACCGCCTACTCCCTCATCGCCGATACCAAAACGCGCGGCATTGCCGTGGTTATCAGCGATGAGCGCAGCGTGGCGCTCGCCCAAGGCAGCAAACGCGGGCCGGACAGCTACATCCCCGCCCGCTACGAATCCCGCCCGCAGGAGGGCGGTGAAGCACGCACCACCCTGCTCACCTACGATGCCGATGGCAACCTCGCCAGCCGCACCCGCACGCCGGACGACGACCCCTCCTGGCGCCCGGTAGTGCCGCCCGCGCAAATCAACCGTGCCCATGACCCGATCACCGCTGCGTTTATGCTGCGCCGCACGGCCTATGCTGCCCTCGCCCGCAACCAGCAGGCCGTAAGCACCACCACCTATGACGGCGCCCGGCTAGCAGAAATGACATTTGCCCGCACCGCCAACATGCCCATGACGGTGCTGGGCAAAGAGGTCGATACGATCGACCTTGCCGTCACCCGCAAGCCGCTCAACGGCTACACGCCCAAGGAACTCAAAAAATACAAAAAAGGGGATCCCGCGATCCATCTCTATTTCACCAACGATGCGGCCTTCACCCCCGTGCGCGCCACCGCCGCCACCCCGCTTGGCGAGCTGAGCATGACGCTGGTGCGGACGAATTAACCGCGACTAGATCGGCGGCAGGATGGAGCCAGGCAGCGGGATTTCCGTGGTGTTGCTGTTGGCTTCCTTCGCACCATTATCGCTTTGCGGCTGTGGGCGGCGTGCCGGACGCGGCGCGCGCGGCTGTTGCTGTTGTTGCCGGGCCTCGGCAGCGGCAGTGTCGCCACTGGCGGAGGACTCATCGCCGCTGGTGGAGGACTCATCGCCCGAGCTGGAAGCGGAATGATGCTGCGCTGCCTGATCGTTGTTCGCGTTATCCTGATGCTGCGCCGCGTTCGGATCGTTCGGCCCGCCAGGGATGATTTGCGCTTCGCGCTGATGGGCATAACGCTCGGCCTCGATGCCCGCGATGTCCGCCAGCACGCGGGTGTAGTGATCGACATGCTGCAGGTAATATTCGACATCCACGCGGTCGCCGTTGATTTGCGCGTTGCGCGCCATGTCGCCATATTTGCCCAGCTGCTGCGTGGCGTGATGCTTCTGGCGCTGGAGGTTCTGGCTGTCATTGGCGCCGCGATTGCCACCGCCACCGCCGCCCCCACCATTGCTGCCATAGCGGCGCTGCCCGCCGCCACCGCCGCCACCACTGCGGTGCTTCATGTTGTTATTGCGGTTGTTGTTCTTGCGCATCATGTTCATACGTCCTCAGCTTTCGGTAGTTGTAGTGATTTCCAGGGCGACCACGCGGGCAATGCCCGCCAGGTCAGGGATGATATCGAGTAAGGTAAATCCGGCGGCACGGCCAAGGGCGGCGACATCCTCTGCCTGTCCCATGCCCACCTCAAACAGCAGCAGCGCATGCGGCGCCGCAAAGGGCGCAATCTGGCCGAGAATGCTGCGGTAGCAATCGAGCCCATCTGCCCCGCCATCAAGCGCGGCGTGGGGCTCGTGGTCGCGTACATCGGCAGCAAGCGTCGCGATATCTGCCAGTGGAATATAGGGCGGGTTGGCAAGGATGACATCGAACATGCCATCCAGCGCGCTGCACCAATTGCTGCGCAGCAAACGCACGCGATCCGCCAGCTTAAGGGCGTGTGCATTATGGCTCGCGACGGCCAGCGCCGCCTGTGATTGATCGACCCCGGTGCCGTGCGCCTGCGCATATTCGCGCAAGGCCGAAAGCAGCAAACAGCCCGAGCCTGTCCCCAGATCCAGCAGGCGCAGCCGCGCGCTGGTATTCGGTCGCAGGCGCAGCAATGTCTCGATGATGGTCTCACTATCGGCGCGCGGGGTCAGCACATCGCGGGTCACGCGGAAGCTGTCTTTCCAGAAATCCTTTTCGCCGATGATCTGCGACAGCGGCTCATACGCCAAGCGACGATCCAGCAAATGCTGCAATGCAACATGGTCGCGCGGTTGATCCGCATCCTTCACCAATGCTTCCGTCGTCATGCCCCAGGCATGGGCGGCAAGCAGCCGTGCCTCCAGCGCCGCAACATCGCCCGCCACAGCCGATAGCGCGGCGCGTGCATGGGTGAGCTGTGTGGCGATGGTCTGCATTATTCCTTGATCTCCGACAGTTTGCTCGCCTGATCTTCCTTGATCAGCGCATCCGCAAACGCAGCAAGCCCGCTGCCTTCAATCACATGGTCGAGGTTATAGCTCGTCATGTTGATGCGGTGATCGGTCACGCGGCCCTGCGGGAAGTTGTAGGTGCGGATGCGCTCCGAACGATCGCCCGAACCCACCTGCCCTTTACGCGCCGCGGAACGCTCCAGTTCGCGCTTCTGGTATTCCGCATCATAAATGCGCGCGCGCAGGATTTTCAATGCCTTGGCCTTGTTTTTATGCTGCGATTTTTCATCCTGGCACTGCACCGTCACGCCGGTCGGGATATGCACAATCCGCACCGCCGAATCGGTCGTGTTGACGGACTGGCCACCGGGGCCCGAGGAGCGGAACACATCGACCCGCAGGTCGTTCTCGTTGAGCTGGATATCCACTTCTTCGGCTTCCGGCAGCACCGCTACGGTTGCGGCAGACGTATGGATCCGCCCTTGCGTTTCCGTTGTCGGCACACGCTGCACGCGGTGCACGCCGGACTCGAATTTCAGTTTCTGGAACACGTTTTTGCCGCTGATCGAAGCGCTCGCATCCTTGTAACCACCGAGTGCGTTTTCCGAAAGCGAGAGCACTTCAAACCGCCAGCCCTGCAATTCCGCAAAGCGCTGATACATGCGGAACAGCTCGGCTGCAAACAGTGCCGCTTCGTCGCCGCCGGTGCCGGCACGCAATTCGAGAATCGCGTTTTTCGCATCTGCTTCATCCTTGGGCAGCAGCGCGATTTGCAGGTCTTCGGTCAGCTTCGGGATGAGCTTATCGAGCGCCGCTTTTTCCTCCAGCGCCAGCTCCTTGAGCCCGTCATCCTTACCGTTGATCATCACCTTGGCATCTTCCAGCTCCGCCGTCGCCTGACGCAGCGCCAGCGCGGTTTCGATCACGGGAGTGAGGTCGGAATATTCCTTGGAGAATTTTGCGAAATCACCGCCCTTGAGCGTATCCGGCGAGGAAATGGCATCACGCAATTCATGATGGCGTTTCACCAGCGTATCTATTTTTTTATCGAACGACATGGGCTTTCAACTTCTCTGTAAGTTGGTCACGCGGGAAGGTCTCCTGCGCGCCGGTTTTTAAATCCTTGAGGGTGACATTGCCTGCAGCGATTTCATCGTCACCAAGCATCACCGCATGGCTGGCACCGAGCTTATCCGCCCGCGCCAGGCGCTTGCCCGCTTTGCCTTTATAAGCAATCTCGACCACCAAACCACTCTGCCGCAATTGCTGCGCAAGCGCCCAGGCCGAAGCCTCCGCCGCATCGCCCAGCGGCACGATGGCGATGGGGGGGGCATCCGCCGTTGTGTCATCCACAATCGCCAGCGCCTCGCGCAGGCCCACCAGCCGCTCCACACCCGCCGCGAAGCCGATGCCTGCCGTGTCCGGCCCGCCCATCAGCTTGACGAGGCCGTCATAGCGGCCGCCGGCCAGCACCGTGCCTTGCGCGCCGAGCTTGTCGGTGGTGAATTCGAACACCGTGTGGCTGTAATAATCGAGCCCGCGAACCAAGCGGCTATTCTCTTTGAACGCAATGCCAAGCGCGTTGAGCCCGTCTTTCACCGCCGCATAAAACGCCTGCGACGCCGCGTTGAAATGGTCATGCAGCGAGGGCGCGCCCGCCACAATAGCGCGGTCACCCTCGTTTTTGGAATCGAGAATACGCAGCGGGTTTTTGGTTAAGCGCAGCTTGCTATCGTCCGAGAGTTTATCGGCATGCTGGGTCAGGTAATCCACCAGCGCCGCGCGGTAATTGGCGCGGGACTCGGCATCGCCGAGCGAATTCAGCTCCAGCGTCACCGCATCCGCAAGGCCCAGCACACGCAGCGTCTGGGCGGCAAGGGCGATGGTTTCAACATCCGCCGTTGGTTCACTCGCGCCCAGCAGCTCAACTCCGATCTGGTGGAACTGGCGCTGGCGGCCCTTTTGCGGGCGCTCGTAGCGGAAGGCGGGTCCGGCGTAAAAACATTTGAACGGCGTTTCCTGCGTCAGCTTGTTGCTGATGAAGGCGCGCACCACGGCGGCGGTAAATTCCGGCCGCAGGGTGATGCTTTCGTCCCCCGCCATCAGCGTATACATTTCTTTGCTGACCACATCCGACGTGTCGCCCAGCGTGCGCTTGAACACTTCCGTGAACTCAAAAATCGGCGTATCCATGCGCGCGAAGCCGTAAAGCCGGGCGGTGCGCTGCGCAGCCGCGATCACGGCCTGATGGCGGGCAAATGCCTCGGCAAGCAAATCATGCGTCCCGCGCACGGGCTGTAATTCTTGGGCCATTAAAGCTAGGTGTCTCGCTAAATCTAGAGCGGTTTTTTTCTCGTAGCACTCGGTGCTACGCCTCGCGGCACATTGCCTGCGGTAGGGAACTTATGGCGGAATTAGCGATATAAAGCAAGGCCTATTAAGCCCTATTTACCAATGATCAGCGTATTCCCACCCGATGCATCAGGAAGCAGTTGAAAAGGCGCATCTTTGAAATCTTGCGTGCCAACGCCAATACCGTTATTTTTGAGCATTGCTCTCAACGCTTGCACGTCGCTTTCATCCAACGTCAGGCGACCTTCTTTGGCTTTCGATGCAAAGCCGCTAACGGCGCTTGCCTCCAAGCCGGTCAGTTGAAGCTTGTCCCCCTCACCGAGTCTGAAATCTTTAATGTAGGTAACGCGCGCTCTGGATGTATCGACAACAAAAGTATCGGCGCCACGACCACCGGTCATTTGAACATCGCCCGTATTGATCAGCGTATCGTTTCCATCACCGCCTTCAATGCGCGAAACAAAAGCGGCAGCGTGATTAATGATGGTAGTGTTCCCCTTCTTATTTCCATACACAACATCGCCATAGGAGCCCGTTTCTATCGTATGACCGTTACCGGATTTGACATCCCACGCGATCCATTGCTCATCCCTACCTCTGCCAAGCTGTCTTCCCACAATATGCAATGGTTTATCGGAATCTATTTCGACAACGTAATGAACAATTTTTCCAACGGGGATATTGCTATAGAGCCTATCGGTCGTTGGCACCTGTAAAGGCATTGGCGTAGCATCATTCACCTTCACATAGATGTCGCCTTTTTTGCGATCGATGTATATTTCTGCGCCCGGTATCGCTGCGCCGCCGATATCATTCCTAAGTTTTTCTTTATCAGTAAGATCGATATCTTTATCAGTAAACCGGACTAACGTCCCCCGACGAAGAGTGTCCTCAGTAACCCAATTAGCCATCGCTCTCTCCTGTGCTTTCGTTGTCCCGCTTATCAACGAGGCTTGTTGCGGGTATCACGTTATATTAACAGAAATGAAGAGCAGAAATATGACGGTTCGATGAATCTTGTTAAGTTACTGATTGCTAAGTGAACTTCCGGCTTACATAGGCCTCGACCCGGGCCTTGAATTCCTCGGCAATAGTGTCCCCGCGTAGCGTCGCCACTTTCACGCCGTCCTCGAATACTGGGGCGACGGGTGATTCTCCCGTGCCCGGCAGGCTGATGCCGATATGGGCATGTTTGCTCTCGCCCGGGCCGTTGACGATACAGCCCATGACCGCCACATGCATGGCCGCCGCACCGGGATGGTCCTTCGCCCATTGCGGCATGCGGGCGCGCAGGAAGGTTTGGATGTCGGCGGCGAGTTCCTGAAAATAGGTGCTGGTCGTGCGCCCGCAACCGGGGCAGGCAACAACCAGCGGGGCGAAGTTTCGGATGCCCATCGTCTGCAGCAATTCCTGGGCGACGATGACCTCTCGCGTGCGGTCGCCGCCGGGCTCGGGCGTCAGCGAAATGCGCACCGTATCGCCGATGCCTTCCTGCAGCAAAACGGCGAGCGCTGCGGAAGAAGCAACGATGCCTTTGCTGCCCATGCCGGCCTCGGTGAGGCCCAGATGCAGCGCATAATCGCACCGCGCGGCAAGCGCGCGATAAACGGCGATGAGATCCTGCACCCGGCTGACCTTGGCGGAGAGGATAATGTTGCGGCTGGCCATACCCACGGCTTCGGCAGTGGCGGCGCTTTGCAGGGCGGAAACGACCAGCGCCTCGCGCGCCACCATCTCGGCAGGCAGCGGTGCCGCATGGGCAGCATTTTCATCCATCAACCGCGCCAGCAGCGCGTTATCCATCGAGCCCCAATTGACGCCGATGCGGATCGGTTTGTTGTAGGTCAGCGCAATCTCGACCATCTGCGAAAACTGCGCATCCTGCTTCTCGCCAAACCCGACATTGCCGGGGTTGATGCGGTATTTCGCCAGCGCCTGCGCCATTTCTGGAAACGCCGTCAGCAGGCGGTGGCCGTTATAATGGAAATCCCCCACCAGCGGGGCGCTTGGGCCACCGGCTAGCAGCTTTTCATAAATGGCAGGGACGGCTTTAGCTGCCGCTTCGTTATTGACGGTAATGCGCACCAGTTCCGACCCGGCTTCCGCCAGCTGGCGCACCTGGGCAACAGTCGCATCCACATCCGCCGTGTCGGTATTGGTCATGGACTGGACGACGACCGGTGCCCCGCCGCCAATGGCGACGCCACCAATCTGCGTGCCAAGCGATGGGCGGCGCGGGGTCATTCTTCGGTGCTCGCGGGGGCGGGGGTGGCGGGCTCCGCAGCAGGCTCTTCCGGTGCAGCAAGCGCCATACCGGACAGGTCGATGTCATCCATGAAATACGTATCGTTCTCGATACGGTTGACCAGCCGCATCACGTTGTCGTCATAAAAACACGTGAGGAGCCCCTCGCCGGTCAGGCAGTCGAGATTTTGCGGGGTCGGCATTACCAAATTGCGCACGCTTTGCAGCATGGCTTCGGGCACCGGGGCGACGGCGGGCTCCTGCAGCTGCGGCTCCTTCGTGGTGCCGGAAATCTGGGTGAATACCAGCACTGCCAGCAAGGCGACCACCGCCGCCATGCCAAGGCCGCGCCAGTTGCGCGTGCTGCCAAGCCCATGATCATTCGGGCGCGGGGTGAAGGCTTGCGAGGGCGCAACAGGCGCTGGCGCCGCGCCGGTGAAGCACTGGGCGGTGACATGCTCGGCATCCAGCCCAAGGAACTCCGCGTAGGTATGGATGTAGCCGCGCGCATAGACCTGGCCCGGCATCAGCTCGAAACGCCCCTCCTCGATCGCGCTGACATAGCGCGGGCGGATATGCAAGCGCTCGGAGACTTCCTGCTGCGTCAGGTTAAATTGCGCACGCAGATTGGCCATATACGCGCCGATATCGCGCGGGCTCATCGATTCGGGAATGCGGTGCGGCTGATTCATGGATGTGGTTTAGTGAATGTCCGCGGCAAGTGCAATAGCGAGCTGCTAGGCACTGGTGTCCAATAAGCCCGTGGTTGGATTTTTGAGGATTTTTGAGCGAAAATGGTAGGGTGATTTGCAGGAATAGCACCGCTATTTCAAAAATCAGCCTGCCGTTTGCAGCCAAAAAGACCAAAAAGACAGCCCCGGGATTAGTGGACACCACTGCCTAAACATCCACCCCATGATCGCGCGCGAAACGCTCCAGCGGCAGGCGGATGGAGTGCAGCGGCTCGGTGCAGACATAATCGAGGTAATGGGCAAGGTCGCGCACATTCAGGCTGCGCAGCATGGCCTTCACCGGGCCAATGGCGGCTGGCGGCATCGACAGCGCGCGAATGCCACAGGCGATCAGCGCCATCGCATCGACCGGGCGGGTTGCCATATCGCCGCAGAAACCAAGGGCGACCTTGTATTCATTGGCGCAGGCGACGATGTTTTTGATGACGCGCATCACGGCCGGGTTCAGCGTATCGTAGCGCCCGCTGACGCGCGCCGAGCCCCGGTCGCAGGCGAACAGGAACTGGAACAGGTCGTTACTGCCGATGGAAACAAAATCCACCCGGCTCATCAGCTCGGGTAGCTGGAACAGCAGCGACGGGATTTCCAGCATCGTGCCCACCCGCAATTCGGTGGGGGGGGTGATGCCCTCGTCCCGCGCCCGCGCCACTTCCTTGGTGAGCAGCGCTTTCATCGCATCGAATTCCGGAATCTCGGCGATGAAGGGGAACATGACCGAGAGTTTTTCGCCCGCGGCGGCGCGCACCATGGCGCGCAATTGCTGGCGCAGGATGACCGGACGATCGAGCCCGATCCGCGACGCGCGCCAGCCCATAGCCGGGTTTTCCTCCGCGCCAATCTGGATGTAGGGCACCTGCTTATCCCCACCAATATCGAACGAGCGGAAAATGACCGGCTTGCCCTTGGCCTTCTCGATGGAGTCGCGGTAGATGCGTTGCTGGTCGCCGACCGACGGCAGCTCGCGGCTAGCCATATAGGGAAGCTCGGTGCGAAACAGCCCCACCCCATCCACATCCGGCGCCGCGAGATGCTCGGCATGCACGAACAAGCCGAGATTGAGGTTGAGCGAAATACGCACGCCATCAAGCGTCACCGGCGGCAAATCGCGCGTGGCAGCATAGGCCGCGACCTGACTGGCGCGCGCAGCAATTTCACTGTCGGCCGCCGCCTCGATATCCTCCGGCGGACGAATATAAATCAACCCCTGATCGCCCTGCACCACGGCCAGATCGCCGGTGCTGACCACGTTCAGGATATTCTCCACCCGGCCCACCATCGGGATATCCATCATCCGCGCGATGATGGCGACATGGCTGGTCGCTGAACCCTCGGCGAGGATGACCCCCTTCAGGCGTTTCGCATCATATTCCAGCAGCTCTGCCGGCCCCAGCCCATTGGCGACAAGGATAAACGCATCCGGCAGCACACCCAGCGCCGCCGTCGGCTCCATGCCCTGCAGATGGTAGAGTAGCCGCTCGGAAAGATCCTCCAGATCATGCACCCGCTCCTGAATATAGGCGCTGGTAATCTGGCTGAGGCGGGCATGCATTTCCTCCTGCACCTTACGCACCGCCGCTTCGGCAGTGAGGCCGGTATGGATGGCTTCGGCAATGCGGTCGATCCAGCCACGATCCTGGCTGAACAGGCGGTAGCTTTCCAGAATCTCGCGGTGGGCGCTGCCCTCTTCCAGCCCCGATTCATCGATCAGCGCGTTAACGGATTGCTGCAGCGACAGCAGCGCACCATGGAAGCGCATTTCCTCTTCCTCGGGCGATTCGCTGACCAGCGTGGTGATCTCGATTTTGGGCCGGTGCAGCACAATCGGCGCTTTGGCAATGCCGCCTGCCAGCGTCTGCCCGCTGAGCTGCTGGGATTGCAGCATCGGGTGCTCGCCACCGGTGATTTCGAACAGATCGACAATCTTCGCGCCGACCACCAGTTCGGAAATGACCATCGCCACCGCATGCAGAATTTCCGCAAGGTCGGTCGTGTAGCTGCGCGCCTGTTTGCTTTGCACCACCAGCACGCCCATCGTTTTATGGCTGTGCAGCAGCGGCACACCGATGAAGGAGTGATACAGCTCCTCGCCCGTCTCCGGGCGGTAGGCAAATTTGGGATGCGATTGTGGCTCGGCGAGATTCAGGTCGAGCCCGGTGGCCGCCACCTCGCCCACCAGCCCCTCACCCACCCGCAAGCGGGTGACGTGCACGGAGGTTTGCTTCAACCCGTGGCTGGCATAAAGCTCCAGAATATCGCCCGGGCGCGCGAGATAAATCGAGCACACATCTGCATGCAGGGATTCCGCAATCGTGCGCACCAGCACATCGAGCCGCGACTGCGCGGTGCCGCTGCCCGCCGTCATCGCATCGCGCACCAGCCGCAGCAATTTTATCGGCGATTGAATCGCCGAATTCGTCGGATCGATGGGAATAATACTTGCCACAAATGCCGCCTTCTGTGTGAGCGATGCGACGTTTCGCGGCTGTTACTGCGCCGCTTTTACCGCAGCAACATCATGCGGGTATCGCCCCGGCTCGTCAACCGCTTTTCACAGATAGCACGCGCTGCAGTGCAAGAAGAAAACCCCGGGAACATAGCCGGCTTCGTTACCTTCCTTCGCGAGATCTCTGAGCAAAATTTTGGCGGAAGCGCCCTTCATCATTAACTTTCTGGTCTTGAGACTCCCGATGACCCAGGTTCCCCAAGGCCAGATCAACCATGTCACCGGGTGTAAGGGTTACATCCCCTGTGCACACTACCCCGGCTAGTTTTAAATTCTGACCATGCCGCGTGATATTGCTAGTGTTTTGCTCCAGAATATCCGCTTCATTCACACCACCGTTTAAGCGCTGGACAACATTACGAGCAAAAATATCCTGGTAATCTTTCGGCCCCATCTTCTTGAAGAAGGGAAACTTGTCATCCAGGCCCCAGCCAACCTTCGCTTCTTTTGAAGGCGCGGAATTATCAAACACGACCGCAAATGACTTTGGCTCCTGCTGTCCGAACCATTCTATCTTGCTGTCATTGAAAAAGGAGCCCTCGCTTAGACCCTCAACTCTCGACGATCGAATATAGACAGAGAGAAATGCGTCATTGTACGCAATGCTGCTGCTACCGCTGAACACACTGCGTATGGTGACAGGCTTGGTGAGGGCGCAAGCACCATTGGATACTGCAACATGGCGAGACGTCGGATTGGTTATGTTGTAATCTTTATAATCCCCGGTCCTCGTGACCGTACCATTCGTGTAGGCTGTCTCGCCATATGTTCTATCCATGCATGCCCCAGGCTGTTCTACTTCGATCAGCCTAGCAGCTTCATGGTCAATTTTCAATCATTATGGCATTATTATTGAGCTTTTTTGTTAATGTTTAATGAAATACACTTCTTATAAAAAATCTATTAAAACAATTTAATACAATATGTTGACATCCAAATATGCGGTCGCCTGCCCCAGCAGTTCGTCAACAATCTCCTGCGCGGATTGAATGCTGCTTACCATGCCGACCGACTGCCCGGCCATCAGCGAGCCGCGCTCGACATCGCCGTCGATCACCGCTTTGCGTAAGGAACCAGCCCAGAAATGCTCGATGGCGAGCTGGCCTTCTTCCTTGGTTTGGGCACCGGAGAAAACTTTCTCCACCGTCTCTTTCTGGAAGCGGGTGAATTCCTCGCTCGCCTTATTCACAATCGCCCGCACTGGGATTACCGGGAAATCCGGATGGTACTGGACGCTCGGCATCGCATCGCGCGCATTGGCGTTGATGAAGGATTTCTTGAAATTCGCATGCGCAATCGACTCGCTCGCACACACAAACCGCGTGCCGAGCTGGACGCCGGAGGCACCCATTTCCAGATAGCTCACCATCGCCTCGCCGCGGCCAATGCCGCCCGCCACGAACACCGGCACATCGCGGATCACCGGCAGGATTTCCTGCGCCAGCACCGAGGTCGAAACCGGGCCGATATGGCCGCCAGCTTCAGTGCCTTCGATGACGAGCGCATCCACACCCATCCGCACCAGTTTCTTGCCAATCGCCGCTGTCGGCGCAAAGCCGATCACCTTGCAGCCGCCCTCCTTCAGGCGATTGATGGTCGGCCCTTTGGGCATGCCGCCCGCCAGCACCACATGCGTGACCTTATTCGCAATGCAGGTTTCCACCAATTGATCGAGCTGCGGATGCATCAAAATCAGGTTCACGCCGAATGGTTTTTGCGTCAATTGCTGCGTTGCAACAATTTCTTTGTGCAGCAATTCCGGCGGCATCGACGACGCTGCGATCACGCCAAACGCGCCCGCATTACTAAGCGCTGCCACCAGGTTGCGCTCGCTCACCCAGCTCATCGCACCACCCATCATGGCATGTTCAGTGCCCAGCAATTCACGGCCACGGGCCCACAGATCGTTCAATGTTGCAGCAGCCATTTATCCCCCGATTGTCATGCCAGCGAAGGCTGGCATCCAGTTCTATTCCTTGTGCTCCGCACGCTAGATGCCAGCTTTCGCTGGCATGACAAGTGTCTAATTCTTCTCTTCCACCGCATCCAGCCCATAAGCGGTGTGCAGCGCGCGCAGGGCGAGTTCGATGTAGCTCTCATCGATCAGCACCGAGATTTTGATTTCCGAGGTGCTGATGACGATGATGTTGATATTCTTCTCCGCCAGCGTGCGGAACATTTCCGCCGCAACGCCTGCGTGGCTGCGCATGCCGACGCCGATGACGGAGATTTTTGCTACGCCGCCATCGGTGTGGATTTTCTCGCATTTTGGCATGGCGGGATCGGTCTTCACCAGCTCCAGCGCGCGGGCGAGATCGCTCTTGCCGACGGTAAAGGTCAGATCGGTCTGTTTGCCATCTTCGGTCACGTTCTGAACGATCATATCGACATTGATGCCGCGATCGGCCAGCGGCCCGAAAATGCCTGCCGAGACGCCCGGTTTGTTTTCCACATTGGCCAGGGTGATGCGCGCTTCGTCGCGGCTATAGGCCAGTCCTGTGACTCGTTGCTGTTCCACCAGATCCTCCTCATCCACCAATAATGTGCCCGGCAGCTGATCCGCCGGAGTGCTATCGAATGTCGAGAGCACCTGCACTTTCACGCGGTAATTCATCGCCAGCTCCACCGAGCGCGTCTGCAGCACTTTGCTGCCCAGCGATGCCATTTCCAGCATTTCCTCGTAGCCCACCTGCTTCAGCTTGCGGGCCTTTTTTACAATCCGTGGATCGCTCGTATAGACCCCATCCACATCCGTATAAATATCGCAGCGCTCGGCTTTGAAGGCAGCCGCAATCGCCACTGCCGACGTATCCGACCCGCCGCGCCCAAGCGTGGTGATGCGCCCTTCCTGGCTGATGCCCTGGAACCCGGCGATCACCGCCACATAACCCGCCGCCAGCGAGTCCTCGATCGCATCGGTCTCGATATAATCGATCCGCGCTTTGGAATACATATCGTCGGAATAAAGCGGAATTTGCCAGCCCGCCCAGGCCCGCGCCTTGAGGCCGATGGATTGCAGCTCGAGCGCCAGCAGGCCGGAGGTGATTTGCTCGCCCGCGGCGATCACATGGTCGGCATTGGCGCGCGCTTCGTCGCTCATCAGGTCACTCACCCCGGCGCAATAATCCACCAGTTGGTTGGTGACGCCCGACATGGCGGAGACCACCACAATCACCTGATGCCCGGCATCAATATCGCGTTTCACCACGGTCGCCACATGCTTGATGCGGGCGATATCGCCGACGGAGGTGCCGCCGAATTTCTGTACAATCAGTGCCATAGGCGGGCGGTTATAGAGAATTCGACGCGCGGAGTCCAGCGCAGGTTTTTAGTGTCACCTCTCCCATCGGGAGAGGTGTTAAAGCGGCTTACGCATGCACACCGCATCGGCAAGCGTGCCGTCGGCGTTGGTGTAGTAGCCTTTGCGGATCGAGAATTTCTCGAAGCCCTGCGCTTCGTAGAGCGTTTGGGCGGCGGTGTTGTTGATGTTCACTTCCAGCACCATGTGGCTTGCCCGCAGGCTTGCGGCGTTTTGCAGGGCGAAGTCGAGCAGCATCTGCCCCACCCCGTCGCGGCGGTAATCCGGCAGCACGCCCATCGATAGTAAGTCGCACTGGTCTTCGATCAGCCAGCACAGCACAAAGCCAACCGGCGCATGGTTGCTATGGTAGGCAATCGCCGCAAACACCCCGGCGCGCTCGAAAAAACTCTCAAACTCAAGATGGCTCCAGCCTTTGGCGAAGCAGCCTTTGTGCAGCTCCGCAAGCGCTTTCGCATGCCCACGGCTGACCGGGTGGATATGGTACTCGGCGGGGGTCACGCGCGGGCGCCTTTGCTGAAAATAAACAGCCCGGCGGGAATTTCCGGATAAAGCTCCACCGTGAATTCGCTGATGAAATCAAGGCCACTGGCCTGTGCCGCCTGTTTTACATAGGCCGCCGAATGGCCAAAACGGCCCGTCTGGTCGCTCAGCCCGAAGCCCGTCTGCGCCGCATGCGGCTCGACGGTGATGGCAAGCGTCCCACCCGGTTTCAACAGGCGGGCGGCGCCTTTGAGCACGCCCGCTAGCTCGCCAATGAACTGCACCACATTGACAACCAGCACCAGATCCGCCGCATCCGCCGGCAGGCGGTCAGGCAATTGGGCGATGTCGGCTTCGATCAGCTGGTCGAACAGTTTCTTTTCCGATTGGGTGGCGGCAGTGGCCAGCATCCCCATCGCCGGGGTGATTTCCACGCCGCTGATTTCCTTCGCCAAAGCCCGCCATGGGCGCGCCGCGATGCCGCTGCCGCAGCCCAGATCGACCACGGTGAGATCGCTCGCACCAAGGCGCGACTTCACCTTCTCGAAAACGAGTTTACCGGCCTGGTATCCGTTTTGCGCCTCAACCTGGTCATAGCCCTCGGCAATGCTGCTGAAGAACCCGGTCACCATCGCAAGCGGCATATGCTGCGGGCGATCGCCGGGCTTCAGGGCGCGCGGATCAATCGCCGCCAGCATGAAAATCGAATCCGGATGGCCCGGCTGCAGGCTCAGCTCCTTGAGCAGCGCCGCTTTCGCCTTCGCACGGTTGCCATGACGGAAATAGCAGCAACCGAGATTATACCATGCCAACGGATAAGCCGGTTGCAGGTAAAGGGCGACGCGGAAGCGGAAAATCGCATCCATCCATTTGCCCTGTTCGGCGAAGTCGCAGCCCAGGTCGTAATTGGTTTTTGGCAGGTTGCGGGCGCGCTCGCGGGCGCCTTTCAGCCAGGCAAGGGGCTGGTCATAGAAAATATCGCGCAGCGCCGCTTCGGCCTCGCCTGCCAAATTTACCAACGATACTTTCTTGCGTGCAGGTTTCATGAGGCCTAAGCTGGAGTGATACCACCCCTGTTTTAGCATGCACGGAGACCTCACGCAAATGCCAAGCGCACCGCACGCCATTCCCGCCAGCACCATCGATGATGCCGAAGTCGCCCGTTTCTCAGCAATCGCCGATGAATGGTGGGACGAGCGCGGGAAATTTGCGCCGCTGCACCGGCTCAACCCAACCCGCATCGCCTACCTGCGCGACCGGATTATTCACCATTTCGCGGCGGAAACCCTCGCCCATGGCGAATCGGCCACACCGCTTGCCAATCTTTCGCTGATCGATATTGGCTGCGGCGGTGGGCTGATTGCCGAGCCCATGGCGCGCCTTGGCGCAACCGTAACCGGGATCGATGCCTCGCCAACCAATATTAACGTCGCCGACCTCCATGCCAAAGCAGGCGGCGTCAACGTCGCCTACCGCGCCACCACCGCGGAGCAGCTGGCCCTCGAAGGCGCGCAATTCGATGTGGTGCTGGCGCTCGAAATTATCGAGCATGTGGCGGATATCGACCTGTTTTACGACGCCATTACCGCGCTGGTGCGGCCCGGCGGGCTGATTATCCTCTCCACCCTCAACCGCACGGCGAAATCCTATGCGATGGGCATCATCGGCGCAGAATATGTGCTGCGCTGGGTGCCGCGCGGCACCCACACATGGGCGAAATTCGTCCGCCCTTCGGAAATGGCGCAGGCCCTCACCCGCCGCGGCTTTGCCGTTGCGGATACAACCGGGCTTGTTTTCTCGCCGCGCAGCTGGTCTTTCTCCTTAAATCCCAAAGATTTGGATGTGAACTACCTGATGGCCGCAACGAAACCGCAATAATCCGCCCAACCGTCATCATACTGTCACATTCGGCGCGTATAGTGGTTGCATGGAAACATCCCATAGCAACCAACCGGGCGATATTGCCAACGAGCCCTATAATGGCCCCGGCCGTGCTATCACCAGCGCCGGCTACATGTATGTATCGCACGCGCTGGCGATTGTCGGCGGGTTCATTGCACTGGGCGCGGTCGGCGCCATCGCGTCGTCGCAGACCCATGCCCTCAAACAATGGGCCGAGAAACTCAGCCGGTCACCGACGGAACATAACGGGTTCATCACCCAGGGCTTCGCCCATACGGTCGGATTCGTCTCGCGCGGCGCCGAGCATCTGGCGGAAAAAGTATTCGGCTGGGGCAAAAAACTGCTGGGCACCCGCCTGGAGAGCCGCTCGATCGGCGAAGAAAAAACCGCCGCGGCCCTTTTTGCTGGCGGCTTTGGCGCAGTGTTTGGCTATATCGGTTCCACCTTCTGGGGCATCGCCAAAGGCCACAAGGAAGGCGACAAGGGAAAACGCCAGTTCGAACGCGCCAAGACCGAGATCCGCACCTTGCGTGCAATCAATACCGACCTCGAAAAAATCAACGATACGCTGCGATCGAAATATGTCGAGGCCGCCACATCGCTGAACGATTTACGCACCACCAAACAGGCGCAAGACGGCACCCTGCAAGTGGCATCCGATACGCCACCTGCCATCACCAAGGAAACGCCTGACCATCTGCAGGCATCGGCCACCGTCACCAACGCCAAACATGACGGCGCAATGAACGCGCTGGGCGCCCAAACGCAAGCGGCCCTCGTCTAGCTCCCGATGATCGCGCGGTGATGCGCCAGCACCGGAATTTGCCCACGCACCTGCGCCACCCGCGCCGCATCCACCGTCGCCATTATCACCTGCGGCACATCGTCCTGCGCCTCGGCAAGGATCTCGCCCCAGGGGTCGATAATGAGGCTGTGGCCATAGGTTTCGCGTCCACCGGGATGGGTGCCGCATTGCGCCGGAGCGATGACATAGCACGCATTCTCAATCGCCCGCGCCCGCAGCAGCGTGTGCCAATGCGCCGCCCCCGTCGGCCGCGTGAAGGCGGAAGGCACCGCCAGCAGCATGGCCCCCTGCAGCGCTAACGCGCGGTAGAGGTTCGGGAAGCGCAGGTCATAACAAATCGTCATGCCCAGCGGCAACGGCGCCATCGCCGCCAGCGTGGGCACAGCACCCGCCATCGCCTGCGAGGATTCGCGGTAGCTATGGCCTTCCGAAAGCGTCACATCGAACAGATGCATCTTGTCATAGGTCGCCGCAATCGCGCCTTCGGGCGAGATCAACAGGCTGCGGTTGAACGGCTGGTCCATCCCCGCCTCAAGCGCGCGGATGGAGCCAATCAGCAGCCATACCCCATGGCGCTTGACCGCCGCCTGCGCCCAGATCACCCCGGCATGCTGCGCCATCGGCACATCCGCCGCACGCACGGTGCCTTCGCGGCGCATATAAAACACGTTTTCCGGCGTGGCCACCAGCGTCGCGCCACGCGCCACGGCCTCCTCCAGCAGCGGCGCAAGCTGGGCAATATTGGCGTCCATATCGTCGCCGCCGGTCATCTGGATGGCTGCTAGTTTTATGCTCATCGCTACTCCTTCACCGTACGGGCAAAAGCGAGCACCCGCACTTCTTTTGCCCCTGCTTTTTTCAACGTCCGCGCGCAGGCATTCGCGGTGGCGCCGGTCGTCACCACATCATCCACCAGCACGATGGTTTTGCCAACCACCGCGGCGCGTGCAGCCTCCGGCACCGCGAAAGCATGCTTCACATTGCGTGCCCGCTCGGCCTTGTCCAGCCGCATTTGCGGTTTGGTGCGCTGCACACGCTGCAGCAATGCCGGTGCACAGACCAGCCCCGATTGCTTCGCCAGCCCATACGCCAGCAGCGCCGATTGATTATACTTGCGCCCCCATAAGCGCCGCCAATGCAGCGGCACCGGGATCAGCAAATCCGCCCCCTTCAGCACGGTGGGGCCGATGCCAAGCATCATCTGCACATAGCGGGTGAGGCCCGCCCATTGGTCGTGGAATTTAAGGGCGGTGACCAGCGGCGCGCTCACCGCATCATACACCATCACGGCGCGCGCCATGTCGAAATCCGGCGGGGTGTCGAGGCAGGCGGGGCACCAGGCGCCGGGCTCCATGCTGATCACGAACGGCACGCCACAACAGGCGCAGAGCGGATCGGCGATCATGCGCACCTTACTAAAACAGTCCGTGCAAAAATTCCCATCCGCCGCCACCGGGCCGCGGCAGGACGGGCAGCGCGGCGGAAACGCCGTGTCGGCCGCCAGGCGGATCAACGGCATCAAATGCTTTGCGCTGGCCATGGCCCCCCGTTGTCGCTAAACGCTGTTAACAAGGGTATTCCTATGAGGCAAGTTCTAGGAATTTTTGCACTTGAGGGAGGGAGCGTAGCAGCGCTACGTGACCGAGTGAGTGCAAAAAAGACAACGAAATTGACCATAGGAATACCCTTGTTAACAGCGTTTACATAAGGCGTGATGGAAACTACTGCCCCCATTCTGTTCGATCGCACCCGTCTGCGCAAGCGCGCCGAACGCGCGCGCGCCAGTTTTTCGCAGCATGATTTCCTGTGGCACGAAGCGGCAGCGCGCGCCGAAGAATCGCTTTCCTACATCGCCCGCGATTTTCCGCGCATCCTCGCCTTTGGTGCCCAGGGCTTCACGCCTGCGCCCGGCACCACGCAAATGATTCACGCCGCCCACACCGCCGGTAATGGCATCCAGCTAGTGGCGGATGAGGAATGCCTTCCCTTCGCCGACAACAGCGCGGATGCAGTCATCAGCCTGCTCACCCTGCAATGGGTCAACGACATCCCCGGCACCCTCGCCCAGATCCGCCGCATCCTGAAACCCGATGGGTTGTTTTTTGCCATCCTGCCCGGCGGCGAAAGTTTACGTGAATTGCGCAGCATTTTTGCGGCCACCGAGGCCGCCCAAAGCGGTGGCGTCAGCCCACGCGTCGCCCCGTTTATCGATGTGCGCGATGCCGGTGCCTTGCTGCAGCGCGCCGGGTTCGCCCTGCCGGTCGCCGATAGTGAATTGCTCACGGTCAGCTATCCCCATCTGTTCGCGCTGATGGGTGATTTACGCGGCGCCGGGCAGGTCAATATGCTGCGCGCCCAACCGCAGCATTTTACGGCCCGGAAATTCTTTCAGGAAGCCGCCGAGCGCTATGCCTCTCAATTTTCGGATGCAGAAAACCGCATCACCGCGACGGTGGAATTCATCACCCTCACCGGCTGGAAACCGGCTGCCAACCAGCAACAACCGGCCAAACGCGGCAGCGGCAAAACCTCGTTACGGGATGCCTTAGCGGGCGGGTGATGGGGCGTTATCGATCAAGGCCGCAACCAGCGGCAGATCCGCCGGCGGCATCGGCAACGCAGGCATTTCATGTGGGTATTTCCAGGCGAGCTGCTGGCCTTCGAGCGGCTGAGGAATCCCCTCCCATTTGCGGCACACATACAGCAGCATCAGCAGGTGAAAATCATCGTAGCTATGGCTCACAAAGGTGAGTGGCGCGGCGCAGCGCTCGCAGATATCGACGCCGAGCTCTTCCTGCATTTCGCGACGCAGCGCGGCTTCGGGCAGCTCGCCGGGCTCGATTTTGCCGCCGGGGAATTCCCACATCCCGGCGAAGGATTTGCCCGCCGGACGCTGGGTCAACAGCACGCGCCCATCCGCATCCACCAACGCCACGGCGCTGACGAGCACGGTTTTCATGAGCGGTAATCGGCGTTGATGTCGATATAGCCATGCGTCAGGTCGCAGCTCCAAACCGTCGCGCTGCCCGTGCCTAAACCGATATCCACCGCGATCACAATATCGCGTGTTTTCATGTGGGCGACGACAGGCGCTTCGTCATACCCGGCAACACGCTCGCCCTCGCGCGCGATGACCACCCCGCCGATGCTGACCTGCAGCCGATCACGATCGACCTGCTCGCCGCTTTTGCCAACGGCCATCACCACCCGGCCCCAATTGGCATCCTCGCCCGCGATGGCGGTTTTCACCAGCGGCGAGTTGCCGATAGCAAGGCCAATGCGGCGCGCCGCATCATCGCTTTGCGCACCTGTGACCGCGATGGTAATGAGTTTCTGCGCACCTTCACCATCCTTGACGATCAGCTGCGCAAGCTCGACCATCAGCGAATCCAGCGCCTGCTGGAAGGCAGCTGCATGCGCCGCCGTAATGGCAACGCCGGACGCGCCCGTGGCAAAAAGCAGGGCGCTGTCGCTGGTTGAAGTGTCGCCATCAACCGTGATGGCATTGAAGCTTTTCGCATTGCTTTGCTGCAGCATGGTTTGCAGCATGGGCGCAGCAATGTCAGCATCCGTGAACACAAATGCCAGCATCGTCGCCATGTCCGGCGCGATCATGCCGGAACCCTTGGCGATGCCGTTCAGCAGCACCGTGCGCCCGTCGATCACGACCGCGCGCGTGGCGGCTTTGGGAAACGTATCCGTAGTCATAATGGCGGCGGCCGCATCCGCCCAGCTATCCGCGCGCAGGGCGGTATGCAGCGCAGGCAGCGCCGCTTCGATTTTGCGGTGGTCGAGCGGCTCGCCGATGACGCCGGTGGAGGCAAGATAAACCCCCGCCGCAGCGCAACCCAGCGTGGCGCTGACCGCGCGCACCGTGCCTTCAACCGCAGCGACACCGCGCTTGCCGGTGAACGCATTTGCATTGCCGGAATTCACTACTAATGCCCGCGCCGTGCCCGCACTCAAAATGCTACGGCACCAATCCACCGGCGCCGAGGGCGCTTTGGAACGGGTAAAAACGCCCGCCACCGCCGTGCCTTCCGCCAGCTCCACCAGTAGCAGATCCGTCCGGTTCGCGTAACGAATCCCGGCTTGCGCGGCAGCAAGGCGCACGCCGCCAATCGGCGGCAGGAATGGCAGCGCTTCCGGCGCTAACGGGGAGCGGGAAGACGTGCCCATTAGTTCGTTTTGGCAGCGGGCGCAGCCACAGGAGCTGCTTCCGTCGGCATGTTTTTATTGAATGGCAATTCCTTGCCCTTCGCGTCGAACGCCTTCACATCCGCCTGTTTGACGAGGGTGGTGATATAATCGTTCAGCTTCTTCTCCTGCAGCTTGGCGCGCAGTTCATCTTTCATGTCATTGAAGGTTGGCACCGCAACTTTGCGGGTGTCTTCAACCTTGATGATATGGTAGCCGAACGAGGATTTGATGGGGCCGGAAACTTCGCCCTTTTTCATCGAAAATGCCGCATCGGCGAATTCCTTCACCATTTTATCCTTGGTGAAATAGCCCAGATCCCCGCCTTGTTTGGCCGATCCCGGATCTTTCGAATAATCCCGCGCCACTTCCTCGAAGCTCTTACCGGAATCGAGTTTTTTCTTGGCGTCTTTCGCATCTGCTTCGGTGGCAAGCAGGATGTGGCGGGCGCGCACTTCGCGCTCGTCCTTCATGGTAGCGATGGTGGCGTCATAATCCTTTTTCAAATCCGCTTCGGTAATCATGTCGGTGGTTTTGGCGTCGAGGAAGGTGCGCACGACCAGTTTTTTCTTCACATCCTCCAGCTCTTTTTGCAGCTTCTCGGATTTATCGACACCCTGCTTGATGGCCTCGCCGTAAAGCAGCTTTTCGGCCATCACCGCGCGCAGGATTTTGTCGCGCATATCGGCCTTCACGGTATCGAACGCGGGCGCCTGGCCGGCGGGGAAAAGCCCCTCCCATAAGTGCTGCACGTCCGACGAGGTAACGTCCTGATTATTGACCTTCATGATGACATATTCATCCGCCAGGGCGGGCACCGAAAATGTCAGGAATGTAGCCATCAAAAGAGCATGTTTCAGGCGCATAAAATCCGTCCTTGCAGGTTGGGTGTGGGTGATGCCAGCGGTTTGCCATAAATTGCGGGTCAGTGCAAGGCTGTAGAATTCATGCATAACCCGGGCAGTTGGGTTGACAGCTGCGCGCCCAAGCCTTATGTATCCGCCGATTTACTTCATCTGAAAGAAGCGGTTCCCATGCTCGGCTCCATTGCGAAAAAGATCTTCGGCAGCTCCAACGACCGGCTGGTCGCGGCCTACCAACGCGACGTGCTCGCCATCAACGCGCTGGAGCCGGAAATGGCCGCGCTGAGCGACGAGCAGCTGCGCGCCAAAACGGATGAATTCCGCGCCCAACTTGAAGCCGGGACCAAACTCGACAGCCTGCTTGCCCCCGCTTTTGCGGTGGTGCGTGAAGCCTCCAAACGCGTGCTCGGCATGCGCCATTTCGATGTGCAGCTGGTCGGCGGCATGGTGCTGCATCGCGGCATGATTTCCGAGATGCGCACCGGCGAAGGCAAAACCCTCGTCGCCACCTTACCGTCCTACCTCAACGCCCTTTCGGGCAAAGGCGTGCATGTGGTCACCGTCAACGATTACCTCGCCCGCCGCGATTCGGCATGGATGGGGCAGGTGCACCGCTTCCTCGGCCTCAGCGTCGGCGTCATCGTCAGCGATATGGAAGAAGCCGACCGCCGCGCCGCCTATGGAAGCGACATCACCTACGGCACCAACAACGAATACGGCTTCGACTACCTGCGCGACAACATGAAATACAGCCGTGAAGAAATGGTGCAGCGCCCATTCAACTACGCGATTGTCGATGAGGTGGATTCCATCCTGGTCGATGAGGCGCGCACGCCGCTGATCATTTCCGGGCCGACGGAGGATAACTCCGAGCTGTATGTGCAGATCGACCGCTACATTCCCAAGCTCGTCGCGGTTGATTACGAGCTGGACGAAAAATCCCGCAACGTGACCCTCAACGACGAGGGCGTGGTGCATATGGAAGCCATGCTCGCCGCTGACGGCCTGCTGGAAGCCGGCAGCGGGCTCTATGACATCGAGAACGTCGCCATCGTCCACCATGTGACGCAGGCCCTGCGCGCCCACATGCTGTTCAAGCGCGATACGGATTACATCGTCAAGGACCACAAGGTCATCATCATCGATGAATTCACCGGCCGCATGATGGAAGGCCGCCGCTATTCCGAAGGGCTGCACCAGGCGCTCGAAGCCAAGGAAAAAGCGACGATCCAGAACGAGAACCAAACCCTCGCCTCGATCACTTTCCAGAATTATTTCCGCCTCTATCCGAAACTGGCCGGGATGACCGGCACCGCGATGACGGAAGCGGGCGAATTCGCCGATATCTACAAGCTCGAAGTCATCGAGATCCCGACCCATGTCGATGTCGCCCGCAAGGACGAGCATGACGAGATTTACCGCACCAGCGAAGAGCGCGATAAGGCGGTGGTCGCCCTCATCAAGCAAGCCCATGCGCGCAACCAGCCGGTACTGGTCGGCACGGTGTCGATCGAGAAATCCGAATCCTTCGCCGCCCGGTTGAAGAAAGAAAAAATCCCGCATCAGGTGCTCAACGCGCGCTACCACGAGCAGGAAGCAAGCATCATCTCGCAGGCGGGTCGCCCGGGGGCGGTCACCATCGCCACCAACATGGCGGGCCGCGGCACGGATATCATGCTCGGCGGCAATGCCGAAATGCTGATCAAGGCCGAAACCGAGGATATGACGGATGCGGTGCAAATCGCGCAGATCACGGCCCGCATCAAAAACGAAGTCGCGGCCAATAAGGAAATCGTCCGCGCTGCGGGCGGCCTGTTCGTCATCGGCACGGAGCGCCACGAATCGCGGCGGATCGATAACCAGCTGCGCGGCCGTTCGGGCCGTCAGGGCGATCCGGGCGCATCGCAATTCTTCCTGTCGCTGCAGGATGACCTGATGCGTATTTTCGGTTCCGAGCGGATGGATAACTGGCTGAGCAAACTGGGCATGCCCGAGGGCGAAGCCATCATCCACCCATGGATGAACAAGGCCATCGAACGCGCGCAAACCAAGGTCGAGCAGCGCAACTACGAAGTGCGCAAAAACCTGCTGAAATTCGATGATGTGATGAACGACCAGCGCAAGGTGATCTACGAGCAGCGCATCGAGCTGATGGAAGTGGGCGATGTACACGACACCATCACCGACATGCGTGGCGATGTGAACCTCGCCCTCGTCAGCCTGCATATCCCGCCGCAATCCTATGCGGAGAGCTGGGAGCCCGGCCCGCTGCATCTGGAAATGGTGCGCGTGTATGGCCTCGATTTGCCAATCGTTCAATGGGCGCAGGAAGAAGGCATTGCTCACGAGGAAATGCTCGCCCGCATCACCAAAGCAACGGATGCATTGTTCGCCGAAAAACAAGCAAGCTTCCCACCGGATGTCTACACCCTCGCCGAAAAACGCGTGCTGCTCGAAACCCTCGACCAGCTTTGGAAAGACCACCTTCTCTCGCTCGACCAGCTGCGTCAGGGCATCAACCTGCGCGCCTACGCGCAGCGCGATCCGCTGAACGAATATAAGCAGGAAGCGTTCAGCCTGTTCGAGCAGATGCTCAACCATCTGCGCGAAGTGGTTGTCTCGCGCCTCGCCCGCCTGCAGATCCGCATGGAGCTGACGGATGAGATCATGCGCCTGAAGCCGCAAGCCACCGCACAGGCCAGCCGGGTCGATCCCGCCCTCGCCCACGCACCGCAAGCGGAGCCGCACAGCGCCGCCCAAACGCTGCGCATGCATGTGCGGCCTGATGAGCGCGTGACCACCGACCCGACCTCATGGGGCAAAGTCGCCCGCAACGAGGCCTGCCCCTGTGGTTCCGGCAAAAAATACAAGCATTGCCATGGGACGCTTTAATCGCGTTAGTGCTGAAGGTTTTGTGCGCTGGTCAGGATGTCTTTGTCATCAAAGCATAGGTCAAGCGTGTGCCCATCCATCAGGGAGCAAAATCCCAGATCATAGGTAAGGCTGTTGGCACATTTCTGGGTTATCAAGGGAGCATCCGCCGGGCCAATCAACGCCAACGCTTGCTGTTTCGTGGTGCTGCCAATGATAAGATGATTACGGATCAAATCATTCGCCATGCTGCAGCGTTTCGTGGGCTCATGCCCGCTAATATCCGCCGCATCCCAACCCGAACGATTAAATCCTTTGCCGGAAACCGAGGCAACGATCAGCGCACCCACCAGAATCACCAGCACCAGCAGCGCACGCTTCATAAACCGCTTGGTCATCATGCCCCGCTTGCGCAACAGCTTCACGATCCCATAAACGCTGATCGCACCCCAGCAGATTTCGAGGATGAAAACCGGCAGGTTCCATTGCTCGGTGAGCGAGATGAGGATGGCAATGGCGCCAAGGAAATTAAGCACTTGAAAGCGCAGCATCTCGGCGTTCCAACGGCCGATGGAAATCATCGCATAGGCGAACAGGAACAAGACCGGCGCAGCAAGGCCGATCAGGCCAATCGTAGTGAATTCCATTAGCGTCTCCGTTTCAGGTAAATGCGGCCAAGGCCAACCAGGCCGATGAGTAGCCACGCTGCGTTTGCAACAAAGGAAGCGAAATTCCATTGCGCGCCAAGCGAGATCAGAATGCCCGCCGTGCCCGCAATATTCAGCCACTGGTAGCGCGCCTCATCCGCCTTCACGCGCCCCGATGACAGCAACCCATAGGCCGCAAGCACACCGACGACGCCGATCAGGCCAATGACGGTGAACAGCGTCATTACGCCGCGACGTCCTTGTTTTTCTCATCTTCCAGCGCTTGCTTCGCTTTCGGCGAAAGCTGGATGTGGAGTTCGCGCAGCGCTTTTTCGTCCGCCATATTCGGCGCCTGCATCAGCAGATCCTGCGCCTGCTGGTTCATCGGGAAGCAAATCACCTCGCGGATGTTGGGCTCGTTCGCAATCAGCATCACCATGCGGTCGACGCCCGGTGCCAACCCGCCATGCGGCGGTGCGCCATAATGGAAGGCATTGAACAGCGCAGCGAAACGGCTCTGCACATCCTCGCGCGTATAGCCCGCGATCTCGAATGCTTTGACCATGATCTCGGGCTTGTGGTTACGAATCGCGCCCGAGGAAAGCTCAACGCCGTTGCACACAATGTCGTATTGGAAGGCCTTGATGGCGAGCAGATCCTCGTTGCTTTTCGCCGCTTCCAGCGCTTCAAGCCCACCTTGCGGCATGCTGAACGGGTTGTGCGAGAAGTCGATTTTCTTGTCGTCCTCGTTCCATTCGTAATAAGGGAAATCCACCACCCAGCAGAACTTGTAAACGCCCTGCTCGATGAGGTTGAGCTGCTCGGCAATGTTGGTGCGCACTTTGCCCGCAATGGTGGCGGCCTCCAGTTTTGCACCGGAAGAGAAAAAGACGGCATCGCCATTTTTGAGGCCAAGACGCGATTTTAGCGCCTCTGTTTTCTCAGCGTTCAGGAATTTAGCAATCGGCCCTTTGCCGCCGCCATCCGCATCGAAGCCGATATAAGCGAGGCCTTTCGCACCGTTGGCTTTGGCCAGCTCGATCATGTTGTCGAAGAAACTGCGCGGCTTATCCGCACAGCCGGGCGCCGGAATCGCGCGGATCACCCCGCCGGATTTCATGACAGCGTTGAAAATCGAGAATTCCGACCCTTCCCAGATATCGCTCACATCCGCAATTTTCAGCGGGTTGCGCAGATCGGGCTTATCGGAGCCATATTCCAGCATCGCCGTGTCATACGGAATGCGCACGAACGGTGCCGGCGTTACTTTCCAGTCCGAGAATTCCTCGAACACGCCGACCATCACCGGCTCAATCGCCGCGAACACGTCGTCCTGCGTCACGAAGCTCATCTCGATATCGAGCTGGTAGAACTCGCCGGGCGAGCGGTCGGCGCGCGCATCTTCATCGCGGAAGCAGGGTGCGATCTGGAAATAGCGGTCGAAGCCCGACACCATCAGCAGTTGCTTGAACATCTGCGGCGCTTGCGGCAGCGCATAAAACTTGCCCGGATGCACGCGGCTTGGCACCAGGTAATCACGCGCGCCTTCCGGCGAGGACGCCGTCAGGATCGGTGTCTGGTATTCAAGGAAGCCCTGCCCCGTCATCCGCTGGCGCAGGCTGGAGATGATTTTGCTGCGCAGCACAATGTTGCGGTGCAGCTTCTCGCGGCGCAAATCGAGGAAGCGGTAGGTCAGGCGCGTCGCCTCCGGGAATTCCGCATCCGAGTTCACTTGTAGCGGCAGCACATCCGCCACCGATTCGACCTGCAATTGCGCGATCTGCACTTCGATGCCGCCGGTGGCGAGTTCCGCATTCACCGTTTCGGTCGGCCGCGCCGTCGCCTTGCCGGTAACGGTGATGACCGATTCATTCTTCAACCGCTGCGCCGTCTCGAAGATGGGGCTGGCCGAATCGACTACGCATTGCGTGATACCGTAATGGTCGCGCAGGTCGATGAACACCAGCTGCCCATGGTCGCGCACCCGGTGCACCCAGCCGGACAGGCGAATCGTCGCGCCGACATCGGTTAAACCAAGGGCGTTGCAAGTGTGGCTACGGTAAGCGTGCATGGCGGTATTCCTTATCATTTTGACTGGATGTGGTATAGCGGCGCGCATGGAAAATGCAAAAGAAATGCTGCACAAACCTAGCGAAAGGCCAGCACCCCGTCGCCAATGATCTGGATGGCGAGCGCCGCCAGCAGCAGCCCCAGCAGGCGCGACAGCACAATGCGGCCGGTATTGCCCAGCAGGCGGTCCATCTGGTTCGCCAGCAGGAAACTCACCAAACAGCAGGCAACCACTGCCGCCAGCACCATAATCAGCCCCAGCTGGTTAAGCCAGTTATCGCCCGCATTGCTTGCCTGCAGAATGGTCGCGGTGATCGCCCCCGGCCCCGCCATCATCGGAATCGCGAGCGGGAACACGGCAATATTTTTCGGGTGGTCATGCTCGATGGTTTCTTCCGCCGCATGGCTCTTGCGCGGCTCGCGCTTCTCGAACACCATTTCAAACGCAATATAGAACAGCAGCAACCCGCCCGCGATGCGGAATGCCGGAATCGTGATGCCCAGCAGCTCCAGCACCATTTGCCCACACAGCGCCGCCGCCGCCAGAATGCCAAACGCCACCACCACCGCGCGGTAGGCCGTCGCTTTGCGGTCCGTGCGCGTCATATGCGCAGTCAGGCCAAGGAAAATCGCAATCAGCCCCGGCGGGTCGAGCGCGACAAACATGGTGATGAAAGCATTTTTGATAAATTCCATATCCATGCGCCACTGGATAGTACAAATCGCGGGAAAATCAACCGATTCGATGGCCCATACCCCAGCCGCGCCCCACAAAAACATTGCACAAGCTGCCGTTACTGCGCTACTAACCCGCCATGAACACACGCACCATCACGACCAGCGACGACCTCGCCCAATTCTGCGCCACCTTCGGCGACGAGCAATTCATCACCGTCGATACCGAATTCATCCGCGAGCGCACCTATTTCCCCCAGCTCTGCCTGATGCAGGTGGCAACCTCCAAGGAAGCCGTCGCCATCGACCCCATCGCCGGGCCGGATATGGACATGACGCCGCTGTATGACGCCTTCGCCAATGAGCGCCTCATCAAAGTGTTCCACGCCGCCAAGCAGGATATCGAGATTTTCGTCAAGGAATCCGGCCGCGTTCCTTACCCGCTCTATGACACCCAGCTGGCCGCCATGGTTTGCGGCTATGGCGAATCCATCTCCTATGAAAACCTGGTGCGCGACCTTGTCGGCGCCAGCCTCGACAAAGCCTCACGCTTCACCGATTGGGCGCGCCGCCCCTTGTCGGATCGCCAGCTCGTTTACGCGCTGGATGACGTGATCCACCTGCGCGTGATTTACGAAAAACTGCAGCAGCGCATCACCGAGCAACACCGCGGGGCGTGGATTGCGCAGGAGATGGACGCAATTGCCGACATCACCCAATACCGCGTCGAGGCCGATCGCGCGTGGATTCGCCTGAAGGTGAAAAGCCGCTCGCCGCTGGTGCTGCAGGTGCTGCGCGCCGCCGCCGGTTGGCGCGAGGAAATGGCCGCGAAGAAAAACGTCCCCCGCCAGCGCATTCTGAAGGATGAATGGGTTGCCCAGATCGCCCTGCAGATGCCCGAAACGGTGGAGCAATTGCTCGATGTGCGCGGCCTCAACGGCCAGCTGAACAAAGAGATGATGGCATCCCTGATCGAGGCCATGCAGACCGCACGTCAGGCACCTAAGGAAACCTTCCCGCAGCCGGAAGACCGCGACAAACCCATGCCCGCCGCGCAGGAAGCCTGCCTCGACCAGCTCAAACTGCTGCTGCGCCAAAAATGCGAGGACGCCCATGTCGTCCCGCGCCTCGTCGCCGATAAATATGTGTTGGAAGACCTCGTGCGCGGCAAGCTCAGCTTCGAGCAAAGCCCGCTCGGCCAGGGCTGGCGCTACGATGTGTTCGGCAAATCCGCACAGGAACTGCTCGCCGGCAACCTCACCGCCCGCGTCGCCCCGCATCGCGGCGGCTACGGGCTGGTCTGGAGCGAGTAACGTTCCTGATTTTCCGCCCCTGTGTCACCGAACCGGATGCGTGTATAGCAATAGCGCGAAGGCTAGCGCCCTGCCGCCGCACCTGTTGTCATGCGGCCGCCCAGTGGGCTGGCGGTAAACGCGCGCCCCAGCGCCTCGTCAATCACCGGCAGATACCCCGCTGAAAATTCACCCGTCGCCGCCATCGCTTTGATGTTGGCCACCGTCTCCCAGCGCACTTCCGTCGAATCTTCGGGCAGTTTTTTCTCCATCGCGCGCAGCCCGGCCAAATCCGGTTTCACGACAAACCAGTGAACGGCATACACGCCCTTGCTCTTGTCGCGGGACGTAAAATCACGCGTGCCAAGCTCGCGTACCTGCGCACGCTTCAGGTATTGCGGCGCAAGGCCTGCTTCTTCATAGATTTCGCGTTCCAGCCCGCGTTCAAACGGTTCCAGCCGGTCCTGGTGGTTGCGCGCTGTTTCCAGATCGCGCGCATCGCTCCACGCAATACCATCCGGCGTTACCTGCGAATATTCCCGGCTACCGCGCGGCAGCACAAAGGGCGGCACTTCGCCCGGCCGCTTCGGTTTGGTGCGGATAATAAGAATTTCCGGCTGCACGACGCCCCGCATCACCACCGCGCCAATCTTAAATACTGGATCCGGACTCGTGTGGCTCAACGAAAGGCTCCTTAAACAAAACGGGCTGGGGAAAGCTTAGCAACCCCAGCCCCTGTTCGCAATGGCGTTATGTTAGACGCTAATTGTAGCCTCTGCCGGGCGATACTTGCCACCAAGAGCCGATTCTACCACCACAGCGTCCTGACCACCCTTAATATTCGTCAGGCTAGCGGTAGCGGCGAGTGCTGCTCTTTGCAGATCCGTCGTTTTCGCTTCAGGCGCCTGTGCAACGCTCGCAGAAGCACCACCGAAGGAATTACCCAATGTCGCGAACAGCGGGCTGGCCTGCTTGACTTGCTGCTCAGTAGCCACCGTCGGCGCTGCATCCGCTGCATCAAGCCTATTAAACGTCGCGTTAATCTTCCCCTTAAGATGCGCTACCGCATTCGGGTGCACTCCGCCATGTTCCCTAGCCAAAGCATCAACACCAGCGAGAGCAGCCGCCCTTGCGCCCGCCCGCATGTCCCCAGCTTGCGAGGATTCACCCGCCCCATTGCCTGCCACCAGCGTCGTATTCGCCGCCGCGGCTGCAGCGGCATTTGCTACTGCAGAAGCGTCTTTGAATGACTTACCACCAAGGCTCTCGGCCGCAGCAGGTGCCGCGTCTGCAACGTGTGTATCCGCACGCTTATTCGCTGCCTGCAGCGTTGTCGTGATCGCCGCCAGTTTCTCCGGATTATTAAGCGCGGCAACCAGCTCGGCCGTCACTTGCCCAGTCGGATCCATCCCAAGCGCAGCCTGAAGTTTCTTCACACCTGGCCTGCTTTTTGTACCAATATCACCATCCATCTCGCTGACGCCGGTCCCCTTAGCGACCACTGCAGCATGGCCGCCGGGCTGCCCGGTATCCATACCGAGCTTGTGTTCCATGATCGCCTGCGCCTGCTGGTTCAGCGTTTTTTGATCCGGTGCCGCGGCAGCAGTTGCTGCGGACGCTGCACCGGCAGCAGGAGCATCTGGCTTCGCCGCCGGGGCGGCGGCAACGGCAGCACCCGTTCCTGCATCGCTGCTGTTCCCTCGGACTGCTGGTGCAACTGCGGGCGCAGCAGGCTGGAAAACAGTGCTTGGATCAACCGCCCTACCGAGTCTCGACTCGTTTTGCATGATAGTGGAAATCTCGAAAACTGCTTGCTGGGCAGCGGACAGATTGGCAGGAAGGTTTGGTTTGGGATACACGTCAGTCTGGTCAAAGGACATAGTCTTTGCCCCCACGCCAAGCAGGTATTTTCCATCCGGCAAATTAACCTTGCCATCTGACGTGGTAAACTGTTGTGCGATCGTAAGCGCACGCTGAGTAGCCGCTTGAGCCTCAGCTGCTTGGCCGCGTTCCGTCGCAATGTTAGCGTCACGCACGGCAATGGCGAATGCTGCACCAGCTTGCTGGTTTTCCTGGGGGGCTATGGCCTGCTGCTGGCCTAGTGGCTGGAATTGCTGAACAGGCTGACCACCTGCCTGGACAAATTGTTGCGGTGATACCCCTCTAGCCTGAGCGTCTTTTAACGCCTCTATCTGAGCTCTGCTCTCGACTGCCGACATGGGTACGCCATTGGCCTGAACAGCGTTAATAAAATGCCGGTCAGCACCCGCTTGATAAGCGCCATCACGACTAGCATCCCCATTCGCTCTGCGGTTGATACCAATATGCTCTGCTCTCGTAGTATCGATGATCGTTGTTACTTCACGGACCGTGCCAACGGCACCACCCAACTGTATGGTAGCATCCCTGGTGCTGGCACCGAGCCCGCTCAACGCGTTCATGCTTTCCGTCAACTTACCCACTGACTCAGCGAAATTGCCCATACTCAAGCTCCTCAATAATTTCTCCTAGTATAAACCGGAGAACATTAAAAATGTATTAACTTTTATGGAACGTTTTTAACGGAACTTCGTTAAAGACAGTCCTTCATTGCTCACTATAGCAAATTTGGGTGGGTAGAAATGTGAAGATTATGTGACAATGCAGTCACACCCGGCACGGGTGTCCGCGCGCGAGCAAGGCGCAACCCTATGAAATAGTGCGGAGAAACGCGCCCTAGAACCCGGCATCAGCCATCACGCAATCCGCACCGGCGGTGATGCTTGCGAGCAGCGACAGCGTGCCGGGGAGGGTTTTGGCATAATAAAAGCGCGCGGTGGCGAGCTTGGCGGCATAGAATTCGGGGTCAGAATCCTTCAGGCTCAGCGCCAGTTTCGCCTGTTTCGCCCAAATGAAGGCGAACAGCACCAGGCTGAACATTTTCTGATATTCCACCGCCCCGGCCCCGGCATGGTTGGGGTTGGCAAAGCCCATCGTGCCAATCCACATGCTGGCTTGCTGGAGGTATTTCACATGCGCTTTTAACGGTTTGGTGAATTCGGCCATCGCCGGGTCCGCCCGGTTTTCGGCAATAAACGCATCCACCGGATGGAAGAAGCGGCTGAGATAGCGACCGGTATCGAACGGCAATTTGCGGCCGACCAGATCCATCGCCTGCACGCCGTTAGTGCCTTCGTAAATCATCGCAATGCGCGCATCGCGTAGATATTGGCTGGCGCCATATTCCTCGATATAGCCATAGCCGCCGAAACATTGCATAGCGGTGCTGGCGGTCTCGAACCCACCATCCGTCAACGCGGATTTGAGGATCGGTGTCACCAATTGCACAAAATCATCCGCCGCTTCGCGCGCCTTGGCATCGGGGTGGCGGTGGGCAATGTCCACTTCCCGCGCGACCCACAGGGCCAGCGCCCGCGCGCCTTCGGTGAAGGCTTTCATCGTATAGAGCATCCGCCGCACATCCGGGTGCACGGTGATCGGGTCGGCCGCTTTCTCGGGGAATTGGGCGCCCGTCAGCGCGCGGCCCTGCAGGCGTTCCTTCGTATAGGCCAGTGCATTCTGGTAGGCCGCCTCGGCCACGCCCAGCCCCTGCACGCCCACATATAAACGCGCGGTGTTCATCATCGTAAACATCGCCGGCAGGCCGCGATGTGGCGCACCCACCAGCCAGCCGGTCGCACCGTCGTAATTCATCACGCAGGTGGGCGAGGCATGGATGCCCATTTTATGCTCGATGCCCGCACAGCTGAACGCGTTGCGATCGCCCAGCGACCCGTCTGCATGCACCAGAAATTTCGGGCAGACAAACAGCGAAATGCCCTTGCTGCCTTTGGGCGCACCCGGCAACCGCGCCAGCACCAGATGGATGATATTTTCAGTCTGGTCCTGCTCCCCGGCGGAGATAAAAATCTTGTTGCCGGTAATGCTATAACTGCCGTCCGCATTCGGCTCCGCACGGGTTTTCAGCAAGCCCAGATCCGTGCCCGCCACCGGCTCGGTCAGGCACATCACGCCCGACCATTCACCAGAGATCATCTTGGGCAAATAGGTTTGCTTCAGTCCATCGCTCGCATGCAGCAGCATGGCGTGAATGGCCCCGTGCGTCAGCCCCGGCGTCAGCCCAAAGCTCAGGTTCGAGGAACACACCATTTCCAGCATCGGCATGTTCAGAAACTCGGGCATGCCCTGCCCGCCAAATTCCTCCGGCCAGGTCAATGTCGGCCAGCCGCCCTCGACATACGCAGCATAAGCCTCCTTGAACCCTGCGGGAGTGATGACCGCGCCATTGTCGAATTTCAGGCCCTGCTTATCGCCCACCATGTTCAGCGGGAACAGCACCTCTTCGCACAATTTCGCCGATTCGGTGAGCAGCGGCTCGACCAGATCTTTCGCCGCCGCAAAACCCTCCACCTCGCTGTAGCGATCCAGCTCCAGAAAATGGTTGATGAGAAACTGATAGTCCTTCAGCGGCGCGGTATAGGTCGGCATGGCTAATTCCTCAGCGGTTTGCTTGTGTTCAGCATATGGGCGATGCGGTCGCGGGTGGCCTGGGTGTGCACCAGCTCCATGAACACATCATGTTCGAGATCGAGCAGCTGCTGCTCCGTCACCTCGCGGGTGATGTCGGTGTCGCCGCCCGTCAAAATATGCGCAAGGCCGAGCGAGACCACTTCATCATGCGGCGTCGCCTTACCATTTTTGCGGAAATTATCGACCGCCAGCTTCAGCGCAACAAAGCCCGTCAGCCCCGGTAGGCGGATCGTCTGTGCTTCCGGCGGGGCATAGTTCTGGGCGAGTTCCAGGGTCAGCGATTTCGCATCCGCCAGCACGCGGCGGCGGTTCATGCTGATGCGCGATTTGGCATTGAGGATCAGCATATCCTGCGCTTCGGCCGCGGAACCCGCGACCTTCGCCATCGAGATATATTCAAACACTTTCGCAATCGCCGGCATTGGCCCGCCGCCGATCAGGTGGTCAGGTTTCTTGCCCGCAGCGATCGATTTTTGTGCAGCATTTGCTGCAACCACATGGCGCAGCAAAAGTTCCTTACAGCCGCCCCAACCGGGCACCACACCAATGCCCGCCTCAACCAGACCGGGATAGGACTCGATATGCGCCTGCACCGCATCCGCATGCAGGTTCAGCTCGCAGCCGCCGCCCAGCGCCATGCCCGAAAGCGAGCTGACAACCGGGAACGGCGCATATTTCAGGCCCATGAACGCGTCCTGGCCTTGCTTGACCATATCCGAAATCGCCCACCAGCTGGCGGTGTTACAGGCTAGCATGAAGTAACCGATATTGGCACCGAAACTGAAATGATCGCCATCCGTGCCGATGACGAGGCCCTTGAAATGGCCGCGCACTTTATCCGGCAGCTGGGCAACCATTTTCAGGTTCTCCGGGTCCCAGGTATTTTGCTTGGAAGTCAGCTCCAAACAAGCGACACCATCGCCCAAATCCCACAGCTGTGCCGAGGCATTTTTGGCGATGGGTTTTTTGGTGAGCTTGATGTCTTCCAGCATGAGCGACCCATCCGGAATCGGCACGGCGGTATATTGCCCGCCAATGCTGAACTGGGCGCGGCTGCCGCTGCTCGTATCATAAAGCTTTTTGCCACGCGCCTGCGCAATTAGCGGCGGCACGGACATGCCGGCTTTCTCCCACGCCTGCGCCACGATTTCCGTACCACTCACGCCCCCGTGCGCAGCACGGTCGATCATTTGGAAGGGGCCGTATTTCCAGTTATAGCCCATCTGCATCGCGGCATCGACGGAGTGAATATCATCCGAAATTTCGGGAATGAGCGAGGCGGCATAATGCAGCGTTTGCAGCATCACTGCGCGTGCATATTGCCCACCAATATCCGGGTGCGACAACAGCGCGGCGAGCCCTGCTTTCGCGGCATCGACACTTTCCAGTTTCGATGTTTTCTCGGCCGCGTATTCGCCGCTGGTGAGGTTGATCACCTCTTTGCGTTTTTTGCCGCTGGCATCGGGCACCATACGGTAAAACCCGCCCTTGCCTTTGCGGCCGGTATAACCGTCGGCGATCATTTTTTTCACGAGGTCGGGCAATTGATAAAGCGCGCGGAACGCATCGCTTTGCGGCAGTGTCGCCATCATCGCCTGCGCGATCAGCGGCATCAAGTCAATCCCGATCAAATCATACAGGCCGAACATGCCAGTTTTGGGAAAGCCAAGTGGCTTTGCCATCACCGCATCCGCATCCTCGACCGCGATGTTTAGGCGCAGCGCTTCAACCAGCCCGGCCGTCATCCAATACACGCCAATGCGGTTGGCGAGGAAGCCCGGCGTGTCCTTCGCAGGCACCACGCCCTTGCCGAGCACACGGTCGGCGAAGTCACAAAATGCTGCAAATCGATCTGCAGCAAAGTTGGGCGATTTCGCAACCTCCAGCAGGCGCATAAAGCGCGGCGGGTTGAAGAAATGGGTGATGATGAAATCATCCTGAAACCCTTGCGCCATGCCGTTGATAAGCACATGCAGCGGCAAGGTCGAGGTGTTGGAGGAAACGATCGATCCCTTTTTTCGCACCGCATCAATTTTGCGATACACATCCTGTTTTATTTCCAGTTTTTCGACGACGACTTCCACAATCCAGTCGCACTCAGCGAGCGTGGCAAGGTCATCCTCAAAGTTGCCGGCCGTCACCAGCTTTTTGAATTTCGGGTGGGCAAAGCCCGGCGTGCCCCCCTTGGCCTGCTTCTCAATCGCGCCTTCCGCCAGCGCGTTGCGCGGGCCCTCTTTCGCCACCATATCGAGCAACAGCACCGGAATGCCCGCATTCGCCAACACCGCCGCAATGCCCGATCCCATGACACCCGAACCCAGCACCGCTACTTTTTTGATCTCTGTCACCCGCTACTCCGTTATTTCTTTTTTGCAGATTTTGCTGCGGTGGAACAACTGCCCAGACGGCACTGCGCCTCCGGTAATTTAGGCTCCCAGAAGCGCTCGACGCAGCGCGCCGTTTTCGCCTGCTGCTTGTAATAGGCCGCCGCCACATCCTTCGAGGCGAGGTTCACGGAAGTCGGATTGCACGGCCCGCTGACCAGCACGCATTGCGCATCTTCAGTGCAATCGCGCCAGTCCTTGCCCTCGCGTGTCACGTCCGCTGCACTGGCCATCACCGGCAAAAATGCTGCGCAGCATAATGCCACCCAAAAACGCATTAGACCCGCTCCAGCACGGTCGCAATACCCTGGCCGCCGCCGATGCAGGCAGTCGCGAGCGCATACTTGCCCTTACCACGGCTGAGCAGCAGCGCGGCCTTGCCCGTGATGCGCGCGCCCGATGCACCCAGCGGGTGCCCCAGCGCAATCGCGCCGCCTTCAACATTCACTTTTGCTGCATCGCACCCAAGTTCGCCGATGCAGGGAATGGATTGCGCCGCAAACGCTTCGTTCAGCTCGATCACGTCGATATCCTTGATGGTCAGCCCTGCCCGTGCCAGCGCTTTTTGTGAGGCGCTGATCGGGCCAAGGCCCATGATGGCCGGGTCGAGCCCGGTAATCGCCATCGATTTAATGCGCGCGAGGATCGGCAGCTTATGTTTCTTCGCGTAGTCCTCGCTCGTCACCAGCACCGCTGCCGCACCATCCGTCAGCGGGCTGCTTGTCCCGGCCGTCACGGTGCCATAGACATCGAACACGGGGCTGAGCTTGGCCAGATCCTCCGGCGTCGAATCGGCGCGAATCGTGCCGTCTTTATCGACCATCCCGGCTTTCGTTTTGATCGGCACAATCTCATCCGCAAAATTTGCGGCGGCCGCCTTGCGGTGCGAGGCCAGCGCGAACGCCTCCTGCGCCGCGCGCTCGACATGGAATTTCTTGGCCACATTCTCGGCCGTCAGCCCCATGCCAATATAAGCATCGGGAACGCTGGCATACAGCGCCGGGTTAGGCATCGGGTTAAACCCACCCATGGGGATCCGGCTCATGGATTCCACCCCGGCGGCGATGAACACCTCGCCCTTGCCCGAAGCAATATTGCCCGCCGCGATATGGATCGCCTCCATCGACGACCCGCACCAGCGGTTAATGGTCAGCCCACCGGTCGTCACTGGCAGCCCGGCCAGCAGCCCCACCATGCGCGCCAGATTGAACCCCTGTTCACCTTCGGGGAAGGCGCACCCAAGCAGTACATCCTCGATATCCGCCGGGTTAACACCGGTTTTACTTACAAGCGCTTTAATCACTTCTGCCGCCAGGTCATCCGGCCGGGTTTGGGCGAGCTGGCCTTTATAGGCCGGGGTGAAAGGTGAGCGAAGATAACCGACAATGACGGCGCTGGACATGGAGTCTCCCTGCTGTTTTTTCGTGTGCTTCTTGCCCTCACTATGGCAGAAATATCGTGCAATTAGAAGCAGTTTACTGTGCAACTGCGTGGCTGGGGGCTTGCATTTTCAAAACTGGCTGATTTATGTCACGTTTGGGATATGATGGGGCCCACACCACCTCCCGATCACAGGATCGCACCATGCCGCAACCCGATTTTCTCAAAAAACCGCTTGCCGAAATGACCCAAACCGAATGGGAGTCCCTGTGCGACGGCTGCGGCCTGTGCTGCCAGATCCGGGTGGAGGATGAGGACACCGGCGACATCGCCCTGTCCAACGTCGCCTGCCGCTATTTGTGCCTGAACTCCCACCGCTGCACGGATTACGCCAACCGGCAAGCGAATGTGCCCGATTGTATCAAGGTGACGCCAGAAAATGTGATGGCACTCGACTGGCTGCCCCATACCTGCGGCTACCGCCTCGCCGCGCATGGCCAGCCCCTGCCGAGCTGGCACCCACTCATCTGCGGCGACCCCAAACGCGTCCACACACGCGGCCCCTCGATGAAGGGCACGCTGATTTCCGAAGATGATGCGGATTGGGAATAAGAAGGAGCGTGGAGCGGGTACAGGGAATCGAACCCTGGCCTAAAGCTTGGGAAGCTTTCGTTCTACCATTGAACTACACCCGCGCGGCATGCTGCTTAGCAGATATGGCGGGCAATGCAATGGCAAGCCGCACCGGCGCAACAAACGGTTGATTGCCCAAGGATTTCATGGTTTAGAAAACTGGCAACTTTCACGCGGAGAGCGCCCATGTTCAACGAATTCAAAACCTTTATCGCCCGTGGCAACGTCATCGACATGGCGGTCGGGATCGTCGTCGGCGCGGCATTTACCGCCATTGTCACCTCGCTGGTGAGCGATGTGGTCAACCCCATCATCGGCATGGTGATCGGCGGGATTGATTTCTCAAACTATTATTTCGACCTCTCGATGCATGGCTACGACTCGCTGGAAGCAGCAAAAAAAGCCGGTGCGCCGCTCATCATGTATGGGCTGTTCATCAACGCGGTGATTAAATTCCTGATCGTCGCCTTCGTCGTGTTCCTGATGGTGAAACAGGTCAACCGCCTCAAAGCCGCGATGATCAAGAAGGACGCCGAAACAGCCGCCGCAGCGGTAGTGCCCGAGGATGTCCAGCTGCTACGCGAAATCCGCGATGCGCTGAAAAAATAGCGCGTTGCCCGCCACCCAACAAAAAAGGCCAGCGCAAGCTGGCCTTTCTCGTTTTCAGGCAGTGGCGCGCCCTAGCGGTGACCGCCGCGCGCATCGTTCCAGGCGCTCATTTGCGGGCCACGATGATCCCGGCCACGATGGTCATCCCGGTCGCGGCGGTGATGGCCGTGGCGCGGCTGATCCCATGCGCGGCCATGGCTATAATAGGCGGGCTGATAATAAGCCACGCGCGGCGCATAATAGACCGGGGCGGGTTGGTAATAGCGCACCGGTGGCGGTTGGTAATAGACCGGCGCGGGCGCGTAAAACCCGATATGAAAGCTCGATTCCGCATAGGCCGGTGCCGCCATCATGGCCGCAAGCGCCGCGGTTGCTACCAGTAGTTTTTTCATGTCATGCTCCTCGACGTGTATCCGTCGCTCGTGGGTTACGTGGTACAGCGCATGGACATCCACACGCTACACCACTGATACGAGTGCATGATGGGTTCCCCCTGCGCGCATTTTAAAAATAAAATGAATCAGCGCCATTCGATCGCCGGGCAGCGATCGATGATGACCGTGAGCCCCGCCTGTTGCGCCCGCGCTGCCGCTGCGTGCGGGGTGACGCCAAGCTGGCACCAGATCGTTTTAATTTGCAGCGTCTCTTTCAAGGCGATGGCTTCATCGATTACTGCCGCTGCGTCTTCGGTATTGCGAAAAATATCGACCATGTCGATCGGGGCGGGGCAGTCAGCAAGCGCGGCATAGACCGGTTGGCCCAGAATGTCGCGCCCATGCAACAAAGGGTTCACGGGATAAACCGTGAACCCTTTGCCCAGTAGGAAACGCATCACCCCGAAACTGGCGCGCGCGGGTTTATCCGACGCGCCGATAAGGGCGATGCTGCGTGTCTGATGCTGAAGATCAGACACGTGCCGTATTAGTGCGACGAACGCACGCGACGGGTGTCGTCACGCACATCGCCCGGGTTACGGGTGGTTTGGATTGGGTAACCGAGGAACGTGCCCTGGCGCTCGCTGCGGTAATTCGAGGAATTATCATAGCGGTTATCATAGCGCTCTTTACGGTCTGCACGGCGTTCCGAGTGCTCGCAATTCACGGATTTTTTCGACTTGTGTTTGTGGTCATGCGCCAGCGCAGGCTGGGCAGCCATCAAGGCGGTGACAAGCAATACGGCTTTAAAAACGGTCTTCATTGTTTTTCTCCTGTAAAATGATAGTCAGAACTTTTTGGTATTACAGCGATAATGCATGCAGCATCAATAAACGATAATGAGTTCTTCCAGATGCAGAAATAGCTATAATCCCGGCTGCATGCTAATCACAAAACGAATCAAGCGCTAGCCCTTGTGGCAGGAAAGCGTACTTATCCACCTCGCGGCGACCGGCCGTGATGTTGCGCATGCAGCCCCGATAGGCGATTAAAAAAACCGCCGCCAGCCCAGTGTTTTTGAGCATTTTTCTTTCAGCGCCGCGGCAGAGCTTTTGACCTCGACACTCAGGCGGCGTGCCTCAGCATCGCTTAACGATGCAGCGAGCGCATCGATTTTCTGGCGCGTTTCAGGCCCAATCGCGGGATCCGCCCCCAGCAAGGCCAGCACGCTGCGCGTCACCGGGTCGAACTGCGCTGCACCCGTCACGAAGCAGGCGCAATAGGCTTCCTTCTTTTCCGCCGGATAGTGGTTTTGCGCATACATCGTGCTGCAATAATTCTGCAGCCCGGCGGTGTCACTTGCCGGCAGCGGCGTGGCCGCAGCGGCGGCAAAGCCCGTGGTCAGAATAAGTATCGGTGCAATCCATTTCATCGGCGTTTCCTCCAGAATGATTACCCAACTTTTTTATAAATCTCGCTACCGCCCGCTTTGAATTTTTCGCTCATTTCATCCATGCCCTGCGCGGCTTCGGCATCGCTCGCCGGGGCGGGCAAATTGCCCAGCGCCCGCTCCGTTTTGGCGAAGTCGCGCACTTCCTGCGAGATTTTCATGCTGCAGAATTTTGGCCCACACATGGAGCAAAAATGGGCGACTTTCGCGCCATCCGCCGGGAGTGTTTCATCATGGAAACTGCGCGCGGTGTCGGGGTCGAGGCTGAGGTTGAACTGGTCGTTCCAGCGGAAATCGAAGCGGGCGCGGCTGAGGGCATTATCGCGCAGCTGCGCGCCGGGCCAGCCCTTCGCCAGATCCGCCGCATGGGCGGCGATGCGGTAGCTGATAACGCCGGTTTTCACATCGTCGCGGTTGGGCAGGCCGAGATGTTCCTTCGGCGTCACATAGCACAGCATGGCGGTGCCGAACCAGCCAATCATCGCCGCGCCGATAGCGCTGGTGATATGGTCGTAACCCGGTGCAATATCGGTCGTCAACGGCCCGAGCGTATAGAACGGCGCTTCGTGGCAGGCTTCCAGCTGTTTATCCATGTTCTCTTTGATGAGATGCATCGGCACGTGGCCGGGGCCCTCGATCATCACCTGGCAATCGTTCTCCCAGGCAATCGTCGTCAACTCGCCCAGCGTTTTCAGCTCGGCGAATTGGGCAGCGTCGTTCGCATCCGCGATGCTGCCCGGGCGCAGCCCGTCACCAAGGCTAAAGCTGACGTCATACGCCTTCATGATCTCGCAGATTTCCGCAAAATGGGTGTAGGTGAAATTCTCCTGATGGTGCGCCATACACCATTTGGCGTGGATGGAGCCGCCGCGCGACACAATGCCCGTCACCCGGTTTTCCGTGAGCGGAATGAACGGCAAACGCACGCCCGCATGGATGGTGAAATAATCCACCCCCTGCTCCGCCTGCTCGATCAGCGTGTCGCGGAAAATTTCCCATGTCAGGTCTTCGGCAATGCCGCCGACTTTTTCCAGCGCCTGATAAATCGGCACCGTGCCAATCGGCACCGAGGAGTTGCGGATGATCCATTCGCGCGTGGCATGGATGTTTTTGCCGGTGCTCAGATCCATGATCGTATCCGCGCCCCAGCGCGTCGCCCAGACCATTTTCTCGACTTCTTCCGCAATCGAGCTGGTGATCGCGGAGTTACCGATATTGCCGTTGATCTTCACTTTGAAATTGCGGCCAATCGCCATCGGCTCCAGTTCCGGATGGTTGATGTTGGCGGGAATAATCGCCCGGCCGCGCGCCACTTCCTCGCGCACAAATTCCGGCGTGATCAGCGGCATGATTTTCGCGCCGAACGCCTCGCCGCCTTTCATCGCATCCATCGCCACTTCGCGGCCTTCATTCTCGCGGATCGCCACATATTCCATCTCCGGCGTGATGATCCCACGCTTGGCGTAGGCCATCTGCGTCACGCCCGCGGCGCGAGCGCGCAGCGGTTGCTGATGCGTGTTGGGGAACTGCATCACCTCGATTTTCTGGTATTCCTTGTAGCCGTTATCCTCCGGACGCACGGCGCGGCCCGCATAGCGCTCCACGTCCCCGCGCGATTCGATCCAGCCCTTGCGCAACGGCGCGAGGCCTTTGGTGATATCGATCGATTCCTGCGCATCCGTATAGGGGCCGGACGTGTCATACACCACCAGCGGCACTTCCCCGGCTTTGGGCGCCATATCGATCGCGCGCATGGCAACATTCACGCCCTGCAGGCGCTCGGACCCTTTCGCAAAAATTTTCACCGATCCGGGCAAAGCGCCGGTGGTGACGGTGAAATGGGTCGCGTCGGGTGCAGCGGGGGTGGTCATGATGGATCCTCTTGAACATCGCCATTGCGGCGCGCGCGGCGGCGTGCAATGACGGTTAAACGATGGCAATCATTAGCACCCGCGCGGCCCTGCCGCAAATAAAACCGGCAGGCTTACGCAGATTTCATGCGCGCCTTGCCGCCTGGTATGCGGCCCACGGGCGGCACGACCTGCCATGGCGCAAAACGGCCGACCCCTACGCCATCTGGATCAGCGAGGTGATGCTGCAGCAAACGCAGGTCAGCACCGTGCTGGCGCGGTTTTATCACCCGTTCCTCACCCGTTTCCCCACCGTCGATGCCCTGGCCACCGCCCCGCGCGAGGCGGTGATGAAAGCCTGGGAGGGCCTCGGCTACTACCGCCGCGCCGGTTTTTTGCATGCCGCAGCGCAGCAGGTTGCAAGCGCACCAGATGCAACATTCCCGCAAGCGGTTGACCACCTGCTCGCCCTGCCCGGCATCGGCAAAAACACCGCCCATGCGATTGCGGCCTTTGCCTATCACCAGCCGGTGGCGATTCTGGAGGCCAATGTCAAACGCATCGTCGCACGGATTTTCGCGCTACGCACACCGAGCGATGCTGAACTCTGGGCCGGTGCCGAGGCCCTGCTCGATGCGCAGCATCCGTTCGATTACAACCAGTCGATGATGGATCTGGGCAGCCTGATCTGCCTGCCGAAAAACCCGCTCTGCACCCAGTGCCCGGCAAGCGATATCTGCTTAGGCAAAACCGACCCACATGCCTACCCCACCCCCAAAGCCAAAAAGCAAACACCGGTGCGCGAACTCACCATCGCCGTGCTGGAAGATGCCAACGGGAAATATTTCCTTGAAGCGCGCGACGCGCAGCTGCTCGGCGGGCTGTATGGTTTTACGCAACTGGCCGATGCGGGCGATATCGATGCGCTTTGCCAGCAGATGGGAGTAACACCAACCCACCGCGCGGCACTCGGCACCGTCACCCATGTCTACAGCCACTTTAAGCTGATCGGCCAGGTGGAACATATCCGCACCGTGCAGAAAATGAATGGGCCGCACTGGCACAGCCGCGCGGAGATTGCGGCGCTGCCCTTGTCGAAGGTCGATCACAAAACGCTCGCACTGGTTGAAAACTGTCACACTGCGAAAAAGAAAATCCCCAAAGCGGGTGCGAAGCGCCGTCCGCGTTGACGCTGCCACATGCGGTGGCTAGCGTCGGGGTTCATACCACCTGCCACGCATCGGAGATTCCTCATGGCCAAAGCCGCTGTTAAATCGAAAACCAAAGCGAAGCCCGCCAAAAAACCGGCAAAAAAGAAAGTCGCCAAAAAGGTCGCTAAAAAAGTAGCGAAAAAAACCCGCACCCCCAACACCCCGCAGCGCCCCGTGAAGCTGCAAGCCGCCCGCAAGGAGCAGGCCACCCGCTTTAAGCGCACCGGCTCCGCGCAGCTGACCGTCAACGGCGCCGCACCCGTCGAGTTCCCGATCTATAAGGCTGTCGAAGGCGCCAGCGTCATCGACATCAGCAAGCTCTACGCATCGACCGGGCATTTCACCTTCGATCCGGGCTTCCTGTCGACCGCGTCGTGCGATTCGGAAATCACCTATATCGATGGCGACAAGGGCATCCTGCGCTATCGCGGTTACGACATCGCGGATCTCGCCGCCAAATCGACCTTCCTTGAATCGGCCTATTTGCTCAATTACGGCGACCTGCCGAACCTGCAGCAAAAAACCTGGTTCGAGCATGAAATCAACCACCACACGATGGTGCATGAGCAGCTGCATTTCCTTTATCGCGGCTTCCCGCGCCGTGCGCACCCGATGGCCATCATGGTCGGCGCGGTCGCGTCCCTCTCGGCATTTTACCATGACTCGCTCGACATCCATAATCCGGATGAGCGCGAACTCGCCATGCTGCGCATCATCGCCAAAATGCCAACCATGGCGGCGATGTGCTATAAATATTCCGTCGGCCAGCCGTTTGTGTACCCTAACAACGAGCTCGGTTTCTGCGAGAATTTCCTGCATATGATGTTCGCGACCCCGTGCGAACAATATAAGGTCAACCCCGTGATCGCCGATGCGATGGAAAAGATTTTCATCCTCCACGCCGATCACGAGCAGAACGCCTCGACCTCGACCGTGCGCCTTGCCGGTTCGTCGGGCGCCAACCCATTCGCCTGCATCGGCGCGGGCATTGCCTCGCTCTGGGGCCCCGCTCACGGCGGCGCGAACGAAGCGGTTATCCAGCAGCTCACCGAAATCGGCGATGTGAAGAACATCCCGCATTTCATCAAACGCGCCAAGGATAAGAACGACTCCTTCCGCCTGATGGGCTTTGGCCACCGCGTGTACAAGAACTACGATCCGCGCGCGACCGTGCTACGCAAAGCCTGCCACGACGTGCTGGTAGAGCTGGGCCAACAGGACGAGCCGCTGCTCAAAATCGCCATGGAACTCGAGAAAATCGCGCTCAACGACGAGTATTTCATCGAGCGCAAACTCTACCCGAACGTCGATTTCTATTCGGGTATCATCTACCGCGCGCTGGGCATTCCAACGGCGCTGTTCACCGTGCTGTTCGCCGTTGCCCGTTCGGCCGGCTGGGTCGCCCAATGGAAAGAGATGATCGAGGACCCGGCGATGAAAATCGGCCGTCCACGCCAGCTCTTCATCGGCTCCGCACCTCGCAAATTCGTGATGCCAAACAAACGCAAATAACCGATCGGGTTAGCGGTTCGCCGCTAACCCGCTTTTCTCCTACCAACGAAAAAAGCCGGCGATCACTCGCCGGCTTTTTCTATGGGCAGCTCAATGCCAAATTATTCCGAAAGCAGCTGAAGGATGTTGCTCGGCAAGCGGCTGGTCTGCGCGATGAGCGAATTGATCGCATCGGGCGCAGCATCCGCACTCGCGACGGCGAAGTCGGCATCATCCAGCGTCGCACGCGTTGCATCCTGGTTCTGGATGGCGCTTTCAATCGTCGAAGAGGCGTAATCCAGCCCATCCTGCAGCGTGCTGATCTTGCCATTCTCTTGCGCCACATAGGCCAGCGCCGCAAACACTGCCGGGAAGGCTTCCTTCGCGTTTGCCGACGTCGTCAGGTCAAGCGGATCAGGCCCGCTGGAAGGAAACAGCACATCCCCAATAAAGCTACCAACCGAGAGGCTTTTCTGACCCGTCGTATCGCCGCTGAGTTTCAATTGCTCCGATGTACCGGTCAGCAGCGGCTCGCCGTTAAAACGGGTCGATTGTCCAATGCGATCAATCTCGCTACGCGCGACCTGGAATTCACCGTTAAGCGACACGCGCTCGGCTTCAGGCAGGTCGGTTGCGCTGGCACGGGCCGCGAGATCCTTCATTTTGGCGAGGGCCTTGGTAATATCCGCCGCACCGGCAGCAGCGACCGTCAGCACCGAGCTCGCCTGCGCCACATTTTGCGAGGCAACGCGGAACTGGGCTACTTCGTTTTGCAGCTTGATGGCAGTGGTGAGATTCGCGCTATCCGCAGCGGAAGACCGGCTTGAGCCGGAAACCAAGCTATCCAGCATGCTGGACGCCTTGTTATTTGTCGCATTGCTCGTCGCACGGGTGATACCCGCCGCAATGGAAGCGATTGTCGAGACCGTCATGGCACCTACTCCTCATCCGGCATACCTTACCAGACGTTGTTATCGTATTACGGCGCTTCTTTGCGAGCACCGATGAAGCGGGACTTGCCCCACCTACACATTTATACTATATGCTTTCTTTGCAATAATTTCAACCGGAAAAGAACAGGCACCATGCTCAACCCCTTCATCGAACTCATAAGCAACATTATTTTCTTTATTAATCTTGCGCTTATGGCCTGGGTGGTGCTTTCCCTGCTCATCCATTTCGACATTGTGAACCGCTACAGCCCAATCGTCGTGCGCGTCAACGATGTGCTGAGCCGCCTGCTGGAGCCATTGCTGCGCCCCATCCGCCGCTTCTGCCGCAAGGTGCTGCCGGATCTGGGCGGGGTGGATCTCTCGCCCATCATCCTGATACTGGCACTGCATTTCGTCAATACCGCCATGTTCAGCTGGTTTTACAGCATCTAGCTAGCGCTGCGGCCCCTCTCTGGCGGCGCGCAGACCGTGAACACCGGCGCTTGCGGCGTCAGCGGTGCCGCCGTGTCCTTGCTGTATATCGGCGTCGTCATCACAGCACCCATCTGCTCCCCTGCACACGGCACCAGCGTCGGCGGGCTCAGCGCCATCTGGAATTTTGCATGGGCAAGCGCATCGTTTGTATCGAGCGTAAACCGCACCGTCACCGGCGGCACACTCCCATCGCGCGCGGCCAGTTCGAGATGGTAGCGCTGCTGCGCATCCGCCCGCCAGGAGAGCGTGAAATTATCCTCCGCAACTCCGTCGGCCAGCATATTGGGCAGCAGGAGGGTTCTGTATAGCGTAAACGGCTTGTCGCGGTGGGCAAGCGCGCCGCATCGGTGATCGCTATGTCAACCTGCGCACCCGAATAGACCTGAATGTGCGTATCGCCAGCATGATCCGTTTCGGCAAACCGCTGCGCATTCATCGTCACCCGGTTCTGGATGCCGCGAACCTCAACCATGTTCTGCAACCAGCCGTCTTGATTTGGCGTGCCCACTGCGGGCGCAATCACCAGTGCTGTGTTGCCCTCCATCTGGATGCGCTGCGGTATTTCAGTCCCCGCCAACACAATCGTCTCCGGTTTCACCGGCACCACCGTCGTGCCACGACCGTAAGGCTGGGAAAGCTCCGTGCCGGTAACCACCTGCCGCACCGAAAGATACGGCAGCCCCACACGTGCCAATTGCTGCCAACCCGGATCCGGCTTGCCGCTACTGATCACTAATGTGTCATCCCCACTGTCATGCAGCGGGTGATAGACCACTCCCTGATCGGGAAAAGGAATCGCCTGTGCCCGCCCCTGCTCACCCAGATGGGTGACATGCACCGGCTCCCCGAGCACCCCGGCAACCGCCGCGCCGGGCGCGGCCGATACCCCATCCGACGCAATCGGGTATAATCGTTTCAGCGCATTGATATCGGCGGGCATCAGGCTAACCGGGTGGCCTTTATTGTTCGCATCAAAATACTCTGCAAGCAATGTCCGATAATCGCCGTGGCCCTTCGCGACGCGTTCCAACACCGCCTTATTCTCGCTGCTATAGGTCATAACCGTTTGGTAGTAGGATACACCTTCGATGCTGAGACTATTATCCGCCTTTGTAAAAGGATGCGGGTGCTCTAAACCAAGCCCATGGCCGATCTCGTGAAGGGCGGCGTGCCCCATTATCGTATTATAGGCGAAACTGCTTTGATAATACTCGTTATTCAAAAGAATCCGCCCGGATTCCATAGTCGCCACACCAACGTCCTTGTGCATTTTTGGCACTGCTGCAAAGCTGAGCAACGCCTTGTTCGGATCGTGCGTTTCCACAAAAGAAAACCGGCCGGGTAACTGCGCCTCGATCGTCGCAAACGCATCCATCACCGCACGCTGTTGATGCGCATTGACTGGCTCGGCCGGATTGTCAGCGCGGATATAAGGTACTTGCTGCACCACAATCGTACCATCCGGCTTGGATATGACAAGGCTGTCATCCGCTCTTACATCAAAGCTTGCTACCAACGCAGGGTCAACCGGAGCATCTTGATCCTTCGGCAGATAATAGGGAATGACGTAACGCTCCGGCGGCCTAGGATTGAAAGCCCGTTCAAGCGCCGGAAACATCGCCTTCCCCAACGCGGAAATCGCTTCTGTCTGCTGCCTGCCGCTAAGGTCGCTAAGCAGAATCGCGGCGGTTTTTTGATAATAATCAGCATTGATAGCGTCGACATCGACCGGATCATGGCGCCGGCGAATAGCCAATGCCCGCGCCTGCGACCATGTCGTCACCAGCGCATTTTCCATCGGCACTAATGGCGGGTCGGAAAGCGGGTCTGGGCGTTTGGGGTGATCGGCGGATGCGTTATCGGTCATGCGTCAAACGCCCGTGATCGGATTAAAGAATCTTCTGTTCGCCCAGCGCCTGTGCGGTTTGGCTCACGGCGTCGTTGCCGGCGCGGGTGATGAGGGCTTCGAACAGCTGGCGGGTGGCCAGGTCGTGGAAGGTCACATCCGTCATCGCCTCGCGGCATTGGCCGGCGAGTGTGGCAACTTCATGATTCGTGATAACATGGTTCATAACATCCCCCGTATGGTGAAAGACCATCCTAACCAATCATGTTTAATAATTCGTTAAACGGCTAGGGGGTGGGCGTATAGGTGCCGTTAGCCATCCATTGTGATGAGGGGATTTATAGGAATGCCCGCCCGCAGAACCGCAGCATAGCAGCGCTATGTGAGGATTCGAGGACGGACATGACGACGAAATCACCCATCACAATGGATGGCTAACGGCGCCTAGCGGAAGACGACCGTTTTGGTGCCATTCAGCAGCACACGGTGCTCCAGCTGGTAGGTCAGCGAGCGGGTGAGCACCAGCGCTTCGATGTCCTGCCCCATCCGCGCCAGGGCGTCGGGCGAATAGCTATGATCGACCCGGGTCACTTCCTGGTCGATGATCGGGCCTTCATCGAGCGCATCGGTCACATAATGCGCCGTTGCGCCGATCAGCTTCACCCCGCGCTCATGCGCCTGATGGTAGGGTTTCGCGCCCTTGAAGCTGGGCAGGAAGGAGTGATGGATATTGATCGCCCGGCCACGCAAGGTGGCGGAAAGCTCGGGGCTGAGGATCTGCATATAGCGTGCGAGGACCACAATATCGACCCGTTCGCGCGTCAGTATATCGCGGATGTTCTGCTCCTGCGCCGCTTTGTCGCCACCTTCGATCGGCAGATGGAAAAACGGGATGCCGTGCCACTCCACAATGCTGCGCGCATCCGCATGGTTACTGATGACGGCGGGAATTTCCATCGGCAGCTGGCCGGTGCGGTAGCGGTGCAGCAAATCGTTCAGGCAGTGCAGCTGCTTGCTGACGAGGATGGCCACGCGCGTTTTCACGCCCGCATCCGCCATGCCCCATTCCATCGCGAAGGGGCCCGCCACCTCGGCCGCGAACTGCGCTTTCAGCGCCGCATGCGGTGGGGTTGCCGCGCCGGAGGAAAACTGCACCCGCATGAAAAACCGCTCGGTCGACGGATCGCCAAACTGGGTGGATTCAATAATGAACCCATCATGGTTGGCAAGAAACCCGGTGACGCTGGCAACAATGCCGCGCGTATCGTGGCAGGAAAGGGTCAGGATGTAGTTGGTGCTCATGGGGCTGGTGTAACCGATGGCTGGGGCGCTGTCACCCCCATTTATTAAGGTAGGGGCTTGGGAAACACGCAGGTAATAGCCGTGCCCTCGCCGGGTTCGGATTCCACCAGCACCTTGCCGCCATGCAGTTCCATGAAGCTTTTCACCAGGCTGAGCGAGAGCACCGAATCCGTGCCCTGCACATGGCCGCTGCGGAAGAACGGGTCAAACAGCTTGGCGCGGCGCTCTGCATCCAGCCCCGGCCCGTGATCGCGCACAATGAGCTGCACGCCGTGGGTTTTGCTGGGGCCGACCGAAAGCTCGATCCGGCCCTTGGCTTTGGTGACTTTCACCGCGTTGCTGAGCAGGTTGATGAGGATCTGTTTCACCCGCGTTTCATCCGCCAGGATGGTATCGATCGCATCCGCCACCGTGACATCGATCGTCAGGTTCTGCAGCTTCACCCGCTCGCTGAGCAGGGCGATCACCGAATCAATCGCACCGCGGATGGCGAACGGCCGAATATCGAGTTTCAGGAACCCGGCCTCGATGGTGGCAAGGTCGATAATATCGCCGATCAGCGCGCCCAGATGCTGCGAAGATTGGTAAATCCCACCGACATATTCCTTCTGCATCGGGCTCAGCGCCCCGGCATATTCATGCGCCAGCATTTCCGAGAAGCCGGAAATAGACGTCAACGGCGAACGCAACTCATACGACATGTTGGCGAGGAATTCGGTCTTCATCCGGTCCGCCGTTTCGAGCGCCTGCGTGCGGTCGCGCAAGGAGCGCTCGACAAGGGTTGAATCCGTAACATCGATAAAGCTCAGTAGCGTCGCGCCGTCCGGCAGCGGCACACAGGAGCAGTCGATTACGCTGCCATCCGCCCGCTCGAAACGCAGCGAGAGGAACTGGCGCTGCTGGAAGCGCGCCACCAGGTTATCGAGGAACCGCGGCCAATCATCGGTGACGAACAGCGCTTGCGCGCGGCCGAGAATATCGCGGATATGCGGCTCGGTGGCGGTAAATTCGCCATCCAACTTCCACAATTTGTGGAAGACCGGGTTGCACAGGGTTAGGCGACCATTCTCGCCCAAAACCACAATCCCTTCATGCAGGTTATCGAGCGTTTCGCGCTGCACCGCGATCAGCGTATTATACGACCGTTCGAGGGCGAGGCGATCCGTCACATCCTCATACGCAAACAGGATGCCGCCCAGCGCATGCGGAATAGCGATGACGCGCAGGGTTTTGCCATCCGGCAGGTAGAAAAACTCCTCCTGCGGCTCGATCAGGGTGGTGAATAGCTTCAGCTGGTGCTGCTTGAACGCCTTGAAATTGGCCTGCTCGGGCAGTTTGCGTTTGTCGCGCATGGCTTCGAGCACTTCGCCATAGGTCGGTTCGGTGTCGAGCCAGGCTTCGTCCATTTTCCAAAGCGCGACGAACGCACCATTATAGAATTTCAGGCGCGTGTCACGGCCATAAATCGCCATCGCCGAGGTCGAGCTTTCGAGCAGATCGCGCAGCGCCGATACATGGCGCTGGATCTCCTCCTGCGCCTGCTCCAGCTCGCTGATATGGGTGGCGTAACCAATCACGCCCTCGCCCTTCATCGGCACTTCGCGGATCATGTATAGCCGCCGCTCACCGCCGACGATGATATGGCGGCGCTCCAGCTGCTCCTGCCCGCTTTCCCATGCCTTTTGGGCGAGGCTGCGATGGCCTTTATACAGCTCCATATCCCCCAGCGCGATCACGCTTTCCGCCGTCTCTTCCGCCACTTCCGAGAACGCAAGGTTGCAATAGACAATCGTCAGCTGCGCATCGCGCTGCCAGATCGGGTTGATCGAGGTGTTGATAATATTCGCATACCGCCGCACCTCGGATTTAAGGCGCGCGTTTTCGGCTTCCAACCGCTGCTGCAACGCCACCGGCCCGGCGACCACAGGGTCCGCCGACGGCTTACGCAATAAACGCTTCATCTGGTGCAGCATAGGTCCTGTCTGCCACCACACGGATGGATTAGCAACTGCCGTAATAACCTCTCCCACCGGGAGAGGTCGAAATCACCCTTCGTGATTTCGGGTGAGGGTGCGCCGGATAGTTTCCAGCACGCCATCCATCGTGTCGATGACCTCATGATTCCAAAAGCGCAGAACGCGCCAGCCAAGGGCCTCTAATGTTGCAGTCCGACTGGAATCTAATACCATGCTTTCTGGATGACCATGCTGACCACCGTCCAGTTCAATGGCAAGCTTGGCCTCTTCGCACGCGAAGTCCAGAATAAATGGCCCTACCGGATGCTGGCGGCGAAACTTATAGCGATCCAGCTGCCGATCACGTATCCGCCACCAGAGGCGTTTTTCCACCTCCGTCGCACAGACACGCAGATCACGCGCGCGCTCGATACGATGCACAGAAACGTAGGGTTTATCCATCGTTCGAGCTCCAGCGCCCTCACCCGAAAGCCAAAAATGGCTTTCGACCTCTCCCGGTGGGAGAGGTTAAAGGTTTAGTAGCGGTAATTATCCTTCTTGAACGGGCCATTCGCGTTGACGCCCAGATACTCGGCTTGCTCCTTGCTGAGCTTGGTCAGCTTGGCGCCGACATGGGCGAGGTGCAGCGCCGCGACTTTCTCGTCGAGATGCTTGGGCAACACATAGACTTTTTTGTCGTAGGCCTTGGCGTTGGTCCAGAGTTCGATTTGCGCCAGCACCTGGTTGGTGAAGCTCGAGCTCATGACAAAGCTTGGGTGGCCATTGGCGCAACCCAAGTTCACCAGACGGCCCTGGGCGAGCAGGATAATGCGCTTACCATCCGGGAACTCGATTTCATCGACCTGCGGCTTCACTTCATGCCACTTCATGTTGCGCAGGGAAGCGACCTGAATCTCGGTGTCGAAATGGCCGATATTGCAGACGATCGCACGGTCTTTCATCGCCCGCATATGGTCGAGGGTGATGATGTCGCGGTTGCCGGTGGTGGTGACGAAAATATCGGCCTGGGCCTGAATATCTTCCAGCGTCAGCACCTGATAGCCTTCCATCGCCGCCTGCAATGCGCAGATCGGATCGATCTCGGTGACCACCACGCGCGCGCCCTGGCCGCGCAGCGCGGCAGCGCAGCCTTTGCCCACATCGCCATAACCGCACACTACGGCCATTTTACCGGCGATCATCACGTTGGTGGCTTGCTTGATGCCATCGAGCAGCGACTCGCGGCAGCCATAAAGGTTATCGAATTTCGATTTGGTCACCGAGTCATTCACGTTGAATGCCGGGATCATCAACTTGCCGTCTTTTTCCATTTCCAGCAGGCGGTGAACGCCGGTGGTGGTTTCTTCCGACACGCCGCGTACATCGGCCAGCATGGCAGGGTATTTCTCGTGCATGATGCGGGTCAGGTCGCCGCCATCATCGAGGATCATGTTGGGCGTCCAACCGTTTGGGCCGGTGATGGTCTGCTCGATGCACCATTCGTATTCTTCCTCGGTCTCGCCTTTCCATGCGAACACCGGCACGCCCGCAGCGGCCACCGCTGCAGCAGCCTGGTCCTGTGTCGAATAGATGTTGCAGCTGCTCCAACGCACCTGCGCACCAAGGGCGGTCAGCGTTTCGATCAGCACCGCGGTCTGGATGGTCATGTGCAGGCAGCCGACGATGCGCGCGCCTTTGAGCGGCTGGGCAGCACCATATTCCTTACGGGTCGCCATCAGGCCGGGCATTTCAACTTCAGCAAGCGCGATTTCGCGGCGGCCCCAGCCAGCAAGGCCGATATCGGCGACTTTATAATCGGTGGCGGGTGCGGTAGCTTTAGCGGCGGCGGACATGGGAACTCCTGCAAAAATGAATGTTACCCGCAAGCCAATACGTCACTCGCCGACCCTTGCAAAGTTATTTTTCATCATGTGAGCGCTGGACAGGGGCCCGCAGGCCGTATTAAATAGCGAAAATCTGATTATTTGAGGGAGCGACCATGTCCAGCCACGCACGCACTACCGCCAAGATCCTGCTAGGATTCAGCTGCCTGTCAGGCTTTGCGGGCGCCGCCCATGGCTTCAACCCCAACGAAGGTGCCATCCCGGCCGATTATGTGGCCACCCGCCAGAACGCCCCGCTGCCCGCCAAAGTCGTGCCGCAGCGCTACTACACCCCCACCTTCACCAGCAACCCGGTCATCTCGCCGGCGCGCAATGTCGCTATCCCGGTTGCTGCTCCTGCCCCCGTAGCACCGGCTCCGGTAGCAGCAGTTGCGCCAATCACATTCGCCGCACCAACGCCAGTCGCCGCCGCCCCGGTTGCCGTACGCGCCGTGCCCGCCCAACAGCCCGTCATCGCCGCCGCAGGCGCTTACCCGACCCCGGTATACGCCCCACCGGCGCCCTATACTCCTCCGGCCCCATTTACGCCCACCGCTTACACAGCAGCGGAAGCCGCCCCCGGTGGCGCGTTTAAAGCCAATCGCTTCAGCCTCGCCCTCGGCGGCTACTACGATGAGTATGAGGAGAATACCATCGGCATGAACGAAAAAGGCCGCTTCTTCTCCCTTGAAGGTAGCTACGAGCATTATTTCAACGACCGCTGGTTCCTGGGCGCTGAAGCGCGCGGCTCCAAAGGGGAAGCAGATTACACATCATCCGCCACCGGCAGTGCAGACAATATCGAGCAGTGGGAGCTTGAAGGCCGCCTGCTTGGCGGATCCGACAAACTATTGCCCGGCGGCGACCGCCTCAAACTCTATTCCGGGTTAGGCACGCGCTATTTCTCGGATGAGCTGAAAGGCGCCGTCAGCACCACCGGCGCGCGCGGTTACGACCGCCGCATCACCCAGTTCTATATCCCCATCGGCGCCACCTACAGCTTCAGCGCGCTTGGTCTCGAATGGGCCCCGAACCTTGAATACGACCATCTCCTGTATGGCCATGTGCAGTCGCGCCTGCAGAACCTTCCTCCACGCCATGCGTTGAATAACGACCAGTATGATGGTTATGGCCTGCGCGGCGAACTGATGGTCGGCAAAACGGATAGCAGCGGCTTCGGCTGGCAGGCCGGGCCGTATTTCCGTTACTGGGATATGCAGGATTCCGAGTGGGATCAAACGCCAACGACCGGCGGCTACGAACCGGCAAACACCCGCATCCAGGTTGGCGCGAAGGTGAAAGCGACCTTCTAGGCGCTGCCCGCTTTCGCTTTTTCCTCGGCGACCAGTTCCTTTTTGAGGATCTTGCCAATCGCGCTCTTGGGCAGGCTGTCGCGGAACGCCACCGCATGCGGAATCGCATAGGCCGTGATGCGCGGCTTGAGATGGGCTTTGAACCCCGCCTCATCCAGTGTCGCGCCCTCTTTCAGCACCACATACGCCTTAATCATCTGCCCGCGCGACGGATGGTCGAGGCCGATCACCGCGCATTCCGCCACCGCCGGGTGGGTGTAGATCTCCTCCTCAACATTGCGCGGATAGACATTGTAACCGCCGACGATAATCATCTCCTTCAGGCGGTCCACAATATAGAAATACCCGTCCGCATCCATGTAACCCACATCCCCGGTATGCAGCCGCCCGTTGCGCAACACATTGTCGGTTTCATCCGGCCGGTTCAGATAGCCCAGCATCACCTGCGGGCCGGTGATGCATATCTCACCCACCTCGCCTTGTTTGAGCACCGTTACCCGGTCGTCTTTATCGAGCACTTCCATCAACGTGCCGGGTAACGGGAAACCGATGGAGCCGGTTTTATTGACCCCTTGCAGGGGATTGCAGTTCGTCACCGGCGAGCTCTCGGTCAGGCCATAGCCCTCGACCAGCACACAGCCCGTCAGCTTCTCGAAATTGAGCTTCACCTCCACCGGCAACGGCCCGCCGCCGGAGATGCACATCTTGATGCTCGACAGATCATATTGCGACAAGGTGCGCGCGTTATTGATGGTCGCATACAGCGTCGATACGCCCGGCATCAGCGTCGGTTTTTTCTGTGCAATATCGGTGAGCACATGTTTCAAATCGAACTTCGGATGGATGATAATCCGAAACCCGTTGCCGATGGCGAGGTTCATGCACACCGTCATCGCGAACACATGGAAGAACGGCAGCACCGCCAGCATCGTCTCGCCGCCGGGGGTGAGGCCCTGCATCCACTGCGTGCACTGCATCGCGTTGATATAGAGATTGCTATGCGTCAACATCGCACCCTTGGGCACACCCGTTGTCCCGCCGGTATATTGCAGCACCGCGATATGGCTATCGGGGATGATGTTCACCGGCGTCACTTGCGCGGGTGATTCCAGCAACGTGTTGAGCGTGACATGGTAACTATCCTGCGGCGGGTGGGCGATGTCTTTTTGCTTCGCGGCAAGGAACAGCGCACGCTTGGCCATCGGCATCGCCTCGGCAAAATTGCAGACGATGATTTTGCGCAGCGAGCTATTGCCGATGAACGGTTGCAGCTTCGCATAGGTCACCCGCAGGTTCACCGTCACCATGATGTCGACATGCGCATCCTTCAGCTGGTGCGCAATTTCATGGGTGGAATAAAGCGGGTTGAAATTGACAACCGTCGCGCCGATTTTCAGCGCCGCGTAATAGCACATCACATATTGCGGGCAGTTGGGCATGAACAGCCCCACACAGGTGCCCTTGCCGATGCCCATGCCTTGCATGCCGCGCGCAATGCGGTTCACCATTTCCTGCAGGCGGGCGTAGCTATAGGTCTTGCCAAAAAAATCGAGGGCGATGTTATCGGGCCAGCGCTGCGCCGCGTCATCGAGCAAATAATAAAGCGGTCGTCCGTGAAACCCCTGATGCCAGTTAACGCCCGTTGGATAATGCTGTTCCCAAGGATACGAATGCGCTGATGGCTGCACGAAAACACCCCCTGCCTGCACGCCCTAAAAGGCGTTTTTTAACGTTTCTTCTTGTCACTTCATGATGCGTGTTTTACAGGCTGATGTCAAATGACCATGCCGCACAGCACCATAAACCTCACGACCGACGTCGCCATTATCGGCGCGGGACCGGTCGGGCTGTTCGCCATTTTCGAGCTGGGCATGCTGAAAATGAAGGCGGTCGTGATCGACACCCTGCCCTCGCCCGGCGGCCAGTGCAGCGCGCTTTACCCCGAAAAACCGATCTACGACATCCCCGGTTTCCCAAGCGTGGACGCGGCGGATCTCATCAAGAACCTCGAAGCCCAGGCCGCCCCGTTTTCGCCGCACTATCTGCTGGGCGAGCAGGTGATGCAGTGCAGCAAACTGCCCAGCGGCGACTGGCAACTGGTCACCAACAAAGGCACCAGCATCACCGCCAAGGCCATCCTGATCGCTGCCGGGTGCGGCGCGTTTGGCCCCAACCGCCCACCGCTGGCGGGGATTGAAACCTACGAAGGCACCAGCGTCCACTATATGGTCGCCCGCCGGGAAGCATTCCGGGATAAGGAAATCGTCATTGCCGGCGGCGGCGATTCCGCGGTCGATTGGGCTGTCTCGCTCGCCGAGCTTGCCAAGAAAATCTACGTCGTCCACCGCCGCGATAAATTCCGCGCCGCGCCCGAGATGGTCGATAAAATGCACGCCCTCACCCAAAGCGGCAAGGTTGAGATGGTCGTCCCCTACCAGCTCGACGGGCTCGAAGGCGATGGCACGGCACTCAGCGGCGTTGTCGTGAAGAGCATGGATGGGGAAATGCGCACGCTCAATGCGCAGCATCTGCTCGCCTTCTTCGGCCTTTCCATGGAGCTTGGCCCCATCGCCAATTGGGGCCTTGGCCTCACCGGCAACCACATCACGGTCGATCGCGGCACGATGGAAACCAGCGTTCCGGGCATCTTCGCCATCGGCGATATCGCGACCTACGACCATAAACTCAAACTCATCCTCTGCGGTTTTGCGGAAGGCGCCCATGCCGCCCACGCCATCCGCGATATTGTCTTCCCGGGCGTTGCCTACCATTTCGAATACTCCACCACCAAGGGGGTGGCCGCATGAGCAGCCAGCTGATCGATGGGAAAACCTTCGCCGCCGGTTTGCGTCAGGAAATTGCCGCCGCCGTTGCCCAGGTGAAGGCCGCCCATGGCCTCACCCCGGGCCTTGCCGTCATTCTTGTCGGCGACGATGCCGCCAGCGCCGTGTATGTGCGCAATAAAGCCGCCGCCTGCGCCGAAACCGGCATTGCCTCGTTTGAAACTCTGCTGCCCGCCAGCACCTCGCAAGCCACCTTGCTTGCCGAGATCGCCCGCCTCAACGCCGACCCGGCAGTGCATGGGATCCTCGTCCAGCTTCCACTGCCCGCCGATATCGACGCCCAGCTGGTCATCAACGCCATCGACCCGACCAAGGATGTCGATGGGTTCCATGTCATCAATGCCGGTCGCCTCGCTGTTGGCCAGGACGGGCTTGTGCCCTGCACGCCGCTTGGCTGCCTCTTGCTGCTCAAACACACGCTCGGCAGCCTTGCCGGTAAGCATGCCGTTATCCTCGGGCGTAGCAACATTGTCGGCAAGCCGATGGCGCAGCTGCTGCTCAAGGAATCCTGCACCGTCACCATCTGCCATTCGCGCACCGAATTCCTGGTGCAGGAAACCCGCCGGGGCGACATCCTCGTCGCCGCCATCGGCAAGCCGGAATTCGTGAAAGGCCACTGGGTCAAACCCGGCGCCACGATCATCGATGTCGGCATCAACCGCATCACCCGCGAGGATGGCACCAGCAAACTGGTCGGCGATGTCGATACCAAAGCCGCCCGCGAATTCGCCCGCTACATCACCCCCGTCCCCGGCGGCGTCGGCCCCATGACCATCGCCTGCCTGCTGCGCAACACCCTGCAAGCCGCCTGCGCCATCCGCGGTGTCGCCTTCCCGCTTTAGATATAAAGCCATTTTCAATCAGCCGCTTACACTACAATCTTGCACTTAAAGTGCAAGATACGCTAATGCCACAAGCCTCCTGAAATCCTGTCATCCCTTCACGCCACCCTGCAGAGAGCCCCGTCAGCCCATAGAGACGGTAACGAGCGGCGGCGCCAAGGCATCAACCCGGCAAAGCAACCCGCCCAATAAAAAAGGGGCGGCCCACTGGCCACCCCTTTTCCGTAACTTGGTAGAAGTAAAATCGTTTAGTTAACGATTTCAACTTCAACGCGGCGGTCGCGCCACAGGCAGGCATGCAGTGCCTTACCTTTCGCGTCGCCACATTCCGATTTGGAAGCGGTTTCACCAAGGCCGCGAACTTCCGACTTGCCTTTAACGACGATGCCTTTGCCTTTAAGGAAGGCAGCAACAGCGTTCGCACGTTTTTGGCTGAGGCGCAGGTTGTAGCTTGGGGTGCCGATTTCGTCAGCGTAACCAACGATGTTTACAGCAGCTACTTTTTTCGACTTCAGCGATTTGCTGAGGGTGACCAGCTTGGCTTTAGCAGCCGGGGTCAGCGCGGAGCCGTTGAAGTTGAAGTAAACCGTACGCATTTCGGTGGTCAGCGCGGTGCAATCGCCCGATTTCGCATCCCATTTGGTGAGAACGCAATCGCCAAAGCTGCTAACAACTGGGCTGCCGTTTTTGGTCGCGACGTAATCTTTCGTGACAAATGCTGCACCTGCCGATGCTGCGATGAGCAGCGTGCTTGCGGCTGCCAGAATCGTCGATGTTTTAATAAGTTTCATGATGATGTCCTTGAGCTATAAATGTTGACCGCTACATCACGTCCACGACTTGCGGAGGCGATGCATCGACCCTATATCTGGCGAATCAGGCTTTAAGATGCAAATATTCTATACCGTCGTACCCGTCGAAAGCGCGAAGAAACGCCAACTGTTGTAACTTTGTCACAATGTGGCTGGAGGGCAAAAATGGACGATAAGCTACTGAAATCAGATAATGAATGGGCAGAATTGCTCGCCCCCGACCTTTATCGGGTCGCCCGCGAAAAAGGCACCGAACGCCCTTTTAGCGGCAAATACACCGTCGAAAAAAGCCCCGGCACCTATGCCTGCGCCTGCTGCGGCGCGGAGCTTTTTACCAGCGATGCCAAGTTCGATTCCGGCTGCGGCTGGCCCAGCTTCGATGCGCCAATCGCCGAACAAGCCGTTGATGAACATCGCGATATATCCCACGGCATGGTGCGCACGGAAGTCACCTGCCACCGCTGCGACGCCCATCTCGGCCATGTCTTCCCCGATGGCCCCAAAGCCACCACCGGGCTGCGCTATTGCATTAACTCCGTGTCGCTCGATTTGAAATAACCGCTACCTGCCCGCCTCGCGCATCGCTTTGCGGTAGGCGGCGACGTTGGCCTCATGCTCGGCAAGGGTTGCCGCAAAGCGGTGACCGCCAGTGCCGGTCGCCACAAAATAGAGCGCATCGGTTGCCTGCGGGTTCAGCACCGCTTCAATTGCCTTAGCCCCGGGATTGCAGATCGGCGTCGGTGGCAACCCGGTACGCGTATAGGTGTTATACGGCGTATCCGTCGTCAGATCGGCGCGACTGAGCGGTCGATCCATCGACGCACCGTTGTGTTTCATTTCGACCCCATACACCACCGTCGGATCGGATTGCAGCATCATGCCCTGACGCAGGCGGTTGACGAACACCCCCGCTACCAGCGGCCGCTCATCGGCAACCCCGGTTTCCTTTTCCACGATGGAGGCAAGGATCAGCGCCTCCTCCTTGGTGGCAACCGGCAGGTCGGGCGCGCGCTTTTCCCACAGCGTATCGAGCAGCGTTTCGCGTGATTGCTGCATCCGCGCCAGCACCGCCGACCGCGCCTCGCCACGCGAGAAATAGATGGTCTCCGGCAGCACCGAGCCTTCCGGGATGCTGGTGGGCAACGTGCCGCTCAGCAGCGGTTCGGAGTCGAGCGTCACCCGCACCATCAGCGCATTCCACCCTTCAACGATCGTGATTTTATGCACCACCACCGCGCCGCGCGCGATGCGGTCGATCACCTGCGCCGGGCTTAACCCGGCTTCGAAATGATATTCCCCCGCCTTCAGCGACGGGATCGAACCAGAGAGAAACAGCGGCGCGGCAATCACCATCAACGGCGGCACCAGCCCCTGCGCGTTCAACTGCGCCACCACCGCCTGCGCACCCGTGCGCGGGGCGATCATCACCGTCTGCTCACTGCCCATCGGCGCGTGGTAGCGGTAAAAGCCATAGGCGACATAGCCCCCCATGAGGAGGGCTGCGGCGGCGATAAGGGAAAGACATAAACGCATGCGACCACTATGGCGACACGCGAACAGCCGCGCCACTGCAAAGCGCGCACCGTGTGCGGAATGATTCGCTTTATTCTGCGCCGTGACTTTGAAGACTAGGCTGCTTTAAAAATCAGGCTCGCATTGGTGCCGCCAAAGCCGAAGCTGTTGGAGAGAACGGCGTTCACTTTGCGCGGCTTCGCTTTCAGCGGCACAAGGTCCATGCTGGCGACCGATTCCGACGGATTTTCAAGATTCAGCGTCGGCGGCAACACGCCATGCACCATCGCAAGCACCGAGAAAATTGCCTCCACGGAACCCGCGCCACCAAGCAAGTGGCCGATCGCGGCTTTGGTCGAGCTCATCGACACATCCGTGCCATCGAACAAGCGGCGCACTGCACCGGCTTCGATCTCGTCGCCTTTGGGCGTGCTGGTGCCGTGGGCGTTGATGTAGCCGATGTCCGAGGGTTTCAACCCGGCATCGTTCAGCGCCATTTGCATGCTGCGGAAGCCGCCATCGCCGTCTTCGCTTGGGCTGGTGATGTGGTAGGCGTCGCCCGACAGGCCATAGCCGCCGAACTCGGCATAAATGGTCGCACCACGTGCTTTCGCGTGCTCGTATTCTTCCAGCACCACGATGCCCGCGCCCTCGCCCATCACAAAACCATCACGGCCCTGATCCCATGGACGCGAGGCTTTGGTCGGCTCGTCGTTATAGCTGGTGGACAGCGCGCGCGCCGCCGCGAAACCTGCGATGCCGATGCGGCACACGGCCGATTCAGCGGAGCCCGCCACCATCACATCCGCGTCGCCACGGGCGATGATTTTAGCGGCGTCGCCAATCGCGTGCGCGCCGGTCGAGCAGGCCGTCACCACCGAATGGTTGGGGCCCTTCAGCCCGTGTTTGATCGATACCTGACCCGATGTCAGGTTGATAAGACAGGCCGGAATAAAGAACGGCGACACGCGGCTTGGCCCGCGCTCTTTCATCATCAGCACCGTTTCTTCGATGGCTTGCAGGCCGCCGATGCCCGAACCGATCATCACACCTGCACGGATGCGCTTTTCCTCGGTCGATAAATCAATGCCCGATTGCGCGATGGCTTCATCCGCCGCGCCCATGGCGAAATGGATGAACTCATCCATTTTCTTTTGTTCTTTGGGCTCAATGTGATTGTCCACATTGAACTCACCCACGCCGGTGCCACGCGGCACCTGACCGGCGATTTTCGCTTTCAAATCCGACGTATCGAATTTGGTGATCTGGGAGAGACCCGAATCCCCGTTGATTAAACGTTTCCAAACATGGTCAACGCCCGCGCCCAGCGGTGTGACAAGACCCATCCCGGTAACAACAACACGGCGGTTCATACTAACTCCCTTAAAAAGCAAAAGCGCGGCGGGTTACCTTATAGGAAGGATCGCCCGCGCGCGCTTGATTTTGCATTAGCACGACTGCTTACGCAGCGTTTTTCTCGATGAAATCGATGGCGTTTGCAACGGTCTGGATTTTTTCCGCCGCTTCATCGGGGATTTCCACGCCGAATTCTTCTTCGAATGCCATTACCAGCTCAACGGTGTCGAGCGAATCAGCGCCCAGATCGTCGATGAAGTTTGCTTCAGGCGTGACTTTCGCTTCTTCGACACCGAGATGCTCGACGACGATTTTTTTCACGCGGGGTGCAATATCAGACATAGGATCCTCTTGGGTTTAATGAATACATCAGTGGTTTTCGAGGGCTTGGATGCGCCACCACCTTAGGAACGTTGGGCGGCTTTACCATACCCAAAACGGACTTGGCTAGGAAAAATTACAGCTTGTGCATGGCAGCACGCCCCGCGCGCCATACGCAGCGGCTCGAAATAAAGCGTTTTTCGTCATCAAACTGTCATCATCGGCAGCTAAACTATCCGTATGACTGACACCTTAAAATTAACACCAAGCGCACAACTGGCAAAGCATGCCCTCACCGAATCCGCGAAACTGCTCGACAGCCGGAGCGGTAATATGGTGATCGATAGCGCATCCGGCATTGTCGTTATGGAGAATCGCGGCGCAACGGTCCGCAGTCTGTCATGGGAATGGCGATGCGATATCACGGAAGAAAATATCCCCGCCATGTTGCGGGATCTGCAGGACCCTCGGCTCACCGCCAACAAACCGCTGCCGCTCACGCGCGATGGGTGGCGGACATACCTCAGCGAAGCCACGCTCGAATATGGCGGCCCCATGCCCAACGGCCTGCCTATCACCCTTGCCGCGGGCACCATGCCCAACCTGTGCACCAAATACGGCGCAAAGCGCTAGACCATCAACAAACCACCATTGATATGCAGCGTCTGGCCGGTGATGTAGCTCGCGTTATCCGACGCAAGAAACACCGCACCGGCTGCAATATCTTCCGGCAAGCCGAAGCGCTGCGCGGGAATGTTGGCGGTGATGCGGGCGGCCTGTTCTTCGTTCAGCTTATCCGTCATCGCCGTTTTGATGAAGCCCGGCGCGAGGCAGTTGACGGTGATGCCGCGGCTGCTCACTTCCGCCGCCAGCGATTTGCTCATGCCGATCATGCCCGCTTTCGAGGCACAATAATTCGCCTGACCGGGATTGCCCATCACCGCCACCACCGAGGCAACGTTGATGATGCGGCCCGAGCGCTGTTTCATAAACGGCTTCAGCACCGCGCGGTTCAATTTAAAGGTCGCGGTTAAATTGATGTCGATCACCGACTGCCAGTCTTCATCTTTCATCCGCATGGCGAGCGTGTCCTTGGTGACACCCGCGTTGCAGACGAGAATATCAAGCCCGCCCAGCGCTGCTTCCGCTGCTGCTGGCAACGCATCCACCGCCGCACCATCGCTCAGATTGCAGGTCAGGATTTTGGCGACGCCGCCCAGTTCCGCATTCAGCGCTTCCAGCGCTTCCATGCGCGTGCCGGAAATGGCGACACTCGCCCCCGCTGCCACAAATGCTTTCGCAATCGCGCCACCAATGCCACCCGATGCGCCCGTGATAAGTGCTTTTTTGCCGTTGAGGTTCATACCCATGCTCCGTGAAATAATTAAGTGAATAACGTTACGCGGCTTTTGCCGCGAAGGCGTCCAGATCTTCCGGCGTGCCAATATTGACGCAGGCCATTTCCGGCGCGATGCGTTTGATGAGGCCCGACAGCACCTGCCCATGACCGATCTCGATAATGCGCGTCACGCCCTGTGCCTGCATCGCGTGGATGCTATCCACCCAGCGCACCATGCCGGTGACTTGTTTCACCAGCAGCGATTGAATGGTCGCCGCATCGCTGACATAGGCCGCCGTCACGTTTGCAACCAACGGCACCTGCGGCGCGCGCAGGCCGGATTCGGCAAGTGCATGCTGCATGACGGTCGCCGCCGGGGCCATCAACGAGCAATGAAACGGCGCCGAAACTGCCAGCGGCAGCGCGCGCTTTGCACCCATCGCCTTGGCGACCTCGATCGCCATCTCCATGCCCTTGACGGAGCCGGAAAGCACAATCTGGTTGGTCGAATTATGATTGGCAATTTCGATCACTTCGCCCGGGGCTTTCGTGCGCGCCTCGGCCACGATGGCTTCCACCGCCGCCAGCTCCGGCCCGATCACCGCCACCATGCCACCCTGGCCTTGCGGCACCGCCGCCTGCATTGCATCCCCGCGCGTGCGCAACAACCGCGCCGCTTGCGCCACGCCCAGCGCACCCGCCGCCGTCAGCGCCGAATATTCACCCAGCGAATGCCCGGCCACGCAGGCCGCACCAGCTGGCAGCGCAAAGCCCATCTGTTTTTGCATCACCCGAAACGCGGCAAGCGAGGCCGCCATGATCGCCGGTTGGGCATTCTGGGTGGCGGTGAGGTCCGCTTCCGGCCCCTCTTTCATCAGCGTCGAGAGCGCAAAGCCGAGCGCATCATCCACTTCCTGCAGCACTTCGCGTGCTTCAGCAAAATTGGCGGCAAGCGCCTGCCCCATACCAATGGCCTGTGAACCCTGGCCGGGGAATACGAGTGCGGTGGTCATAGCGTCTCTCCTTTTATTCCCGGCATGCGCGGGCTCACGTTACATAACAAAACGCCCCACTGCCTGAGGCAATGGGGCGTTGGTAGTCCAGCTTGCCCGCTTTGGGCAAGTGGTTTGTCGGCTAGCGCACCAGCTTCTCAACCACGATACCCGGTTTACCAGCCGGGCAAGCGCGGAACTGGCTGGGGGTTTTTTCCACCTGTTCGAGGGTCAGTGGCTTATCATCCGTCATCGTCACCGCGATGCCGGATGTGCGCAGTTTATCCGCCAACTCCGGATGCTGTTTGGAAAACCCCTGTATCCGCTCACGCGTCACCGCATCGACAACGCTATTGGAGGCATTCACTTTATCCTCAGCGCAGCTTACATCGCCGCGCAATGGCCGCAACGATATCAACGAGGTGGGAATTGCATTCTCCTTCTGCCGCCCGGTCTTCACCACGCCAAATTCTACATCTTCATGACGCGTATGACCACGGAATCCGCCTGCCTTATTGCTGGTGTGCGTCGTGCGGTTAGCATCCGAAAAGGCCGCATCAACAGTGCTGCCATCCTGGGTCAGGACAATCGTGGCTCCCGTGCTATCGCCCCATGCCGTCACCAGCCTGCCGGAAGCATCGTATTCCTTGGTTTCAGAAACCGAAGGCATCAAAGGACCCAGAAAGCCACCGCCCGGAAGGGATGGCGCTGCGCTTGGGGGCGGGTTGCCATGCCCGCCTTTGGGCACCGCCCGCTTTGGTGGTGCCGCCTGCCGTGCTGGCGCGGGCGGGATAATCACCGTGATTTCATTGTGAATGATAGCGGATGCGGTTGCCGCGGGTACAGCGGCCGAAGCGGGCGCTGCAGGCAGCACAAGGGTATCGTCAACGGTATAAGTCATGGTTTGCCTCTTTTTTTGTAGTGTTTAACGTGGTTACCTGCCCACAGCGGGCCGATAAGTTCAGTGTGGGCCTCAAAACCCTAAGAATTCCTTAACCCCGTGTGACAGTTGGATGACATTTCACTTGCATTTCCCCGCCCAAACGCCTAACAACCCGCACTCTCGCTGGTAGCGGGAGCATTAATTCACAGGT
>JAZKJM010000007.1:75732-92423 GCA_040384265.1 Pseudomonadota bacterium
CCAAACGCCTAACAACCCGCACTCTCGCTGGTAGCGGGAGCATTAATTCACAGGTCATCCCAGCACGTTTCTACATGGGGTAGAGGCAGGGTGATTTATGGGGAGCGAGTGCTAGGAGCGCCCGCGCGCAGAACCGCAATGTAGCAGCGCTACATGAGGATTCGAGCACGGACGCGACGACGCAATCGACCCCAGAAATCGCCCGAAAGTGGGTGGCCGTTAATGAGGAAGTTTGTTATGGCATTTTATGAATGCACTTTCGTCGCACGTGCGGATCTTTCCCGCGCTGACGTTCAAAAACTCACCGACACGTTCAGCAAGATCGTGACCGACGGTGAAGGCACCATCGTTAAAACGGAATATTGGGGCCTGCGCACGCTGGCTTACAAAATCAACAAAATGAACAAGGGCCACTACACCATGCTCGGCCTCGATTGCTCGCCCGCCACGCTCAAAGAGCTGGAGCGCAACATGGGCATCAACGAGGATCTGATCCGCACGCTGACCGTGCGCGTCGAGACCATGGATGCGACCCCGACCGTGATGCTGCAAAGCAAATCGGGTGATTCCTACGAAACCAACGCAGCCTAAGGAGCGATGCAATGAGTGATTTCCAATCCCGCGCCCCGCGCGCCGATCGTCCAACTGCCGGTGGCCGCAGCGAAGGCCGCAGCTTCGGTGGCGGTGACCGTTCCGAACGCCCAACCCGTGACGGCGCAGCCGGTGGCGATGCCGCTGGTGGCCGCAAGGTCTTCTTCCGCCGTCGCAAATCGTGCCCACTGACGGGCCCGAACGCACCGGTGGTCGATTACAAGGACGTCAAACTCCTGGGTCGTTTCATCTCCGAGCGTGGCAAAATTTTGCCAAGCCGGATCACGGCCGTTTCGGCGAAGAAGCAGCGCGCGCTTTCCCAAGCGATCAAACGCGCCCGCAACCTCGCTTTGCTGCCATACGTCGTCCAGAACTAGGAGTATCGAACATGGATGTTATCCTTCTTGAACGCATTTCCCGTCTCGGCGCTGTCGGCGACGTGGTAAAAGTGAAAAACGGTTTCGCCCGCAACTTCCTGCTGCCCCAGAAAAAAGCGCTCCGCGCCACTGAGGACAACAAGAAAGTGTTTGAAACCAAACGCGCCGGTCTCGAAAAACTGAACGCCGAATCGCGTACCGTTGCCGAGAAACAAGCGGCAGTGATGAGCAACCTCGCGGTTAGCATCATCCGTCAGGCGTCCGAAGACGGCAAGCTGTACGGCTCCGTTGCCGTACGCGACATCGCCGTTGCACTGGCCGAAGCCGGTCACGTGATCGAGCGCCGCTACATCGATCTCACCACGGCGATCAAAAGCCTCGGTGTGTATGAAGCAACCGTCAACCTGCACCCGGAAGTCCATGTGACCATCAAGGTCCAGGTCGCCCGCAACGCCGAAGGCCTGCTCACCCAGGAACTGAACGCCAAAGCGGACGAAGAGCAAGAGGCACCGATTGCCGACGAAAGCAGCGAAGACGCCGCATAGTCCGCGCAAGCGACACCAGAATGAAAAACCCAGCCCTCACCGGCTGGGTTTTTTGTTGCGTCGCACAATTATATTTGCGTACTAATGAATTATATACGCACCATTACAATATTTATATTGATTTATTGTTTTTATTTGCATAGAAGTTCCTCATGGATGAGCAACAAAGAGAGAATGATAGAAAGAATTTTGTGCGCTTGGCGGAAAAACGCGTGACCAAGGCATTGAATACAATAAGATTAATTGGAAATTTATCCAACACATCCAATTACTATTATACAGCCCGCGATGTAGAAAAAATTTTTGCTACTTTGGCCGCTGAAATTGAGGAGTGTAAAAAGAAATTTGAAGCCAAACAGAAAACTAAGCCGACGTTTAGCTTAGACGATGATGGCAGTGACCTATGTTGAATTTAATTTACTGGGGAGGTACCAGAAGCACCTCCCCAGTAGTTCACTCTCCGGAGAGAGCAAACGCTGCAACGTTGCTTTTATATAGTTTCTCCGAGGGGTGCAACATTTTTGCTTCTGATAACCCGCCACTATGGAGAACCCAATGGCAGACGTACAAGTAACTTGTGTAATAAAAGAAGACCGCAACAATCCTCATGAAGGCATTACCCATATTGGTGGATATGGGTGGCTGTGGACTCGTCGTGAAGTGATCGAATCTATCAAAAGTCGCTTGAATACATTCTATACTTTGAGCGGAAATATTCGTGCTGATATTGTTGTAGTCGACGGCCCTAATGGCCCATACATTAGGACAAAAAAAGACAGCGTTCTTACTGATAACCTGCTTTTTCTAACTGCGTGTTCGGTTAAAGCGGCGTAGTCTTATCCACATTGATAAAATGGCGGCAGCGTTGGGTGATCCTTACGCTGCCGCTTTTCTTACGGGCGATGTGCGTAACTCCATAGGTAACCTAGCCTGCCCCGCGCAAGGCAGTATGCTGATCGACCCAAAACAAAAAACGATGGTGAGTCTCCCTTCATGGCAACGGTTCTTGAACATCCCAACACCACCCCCAAAGAACCCGCTGCGCCCGCAGGGGCGGCCAGCCGCGAGGCACCCAATAACGTCGAGGCCGAGCAGGCGATTCTCGGCGCGATCCTCGCCAACAACGAAGCGCTCAACCATGTCGGGGAAACACTGGTGCCGGAGGATTTTTACGCCGGCATCCACCAGCGCATCTTCAAGGCCATCAAGCAGTTTCACGATAAGGGCCTCGTCGCCAACCCGGTGACGCTCAAGCACCATTTCGCCGGCGCAGAAGGGGTCGAGGATCAATACCTCGCCCGCCTCGTCGCCTCTGCCACCTCGATCATCAACATCCATGATTACGCGCGCATCGTGCGCGACCTGGCCGTCAAGCGCCGCCTGATCGGCATCGGCGAAAACGTCGTCGTCGAAGCTTATAATCCGCAGAGCGAGCATGGCGGCATCAGCATGGTCGAGCAAGCCGAACAGCAGCTGTTCAAACTGGCGACCGATGGCGATGGTGAAGGCGGGTTCAAGCCCATCAAACACGCCATTGTCGAAGCCATCAACCGCACCGAAAAAGCCTATCAGCGCTCGGGCGCGGTGGTCGGTATCGACACTGGCTTTGTGGACATGAACCGCCTGCTCGGCGGCTTGCACCCCTCGGATTTATTGATCCTCGCCGGCCGCCCGGCGATGGGTAAAACGGCGCTCGCCACCACCATGGCTTACAACGCCGCCAAAGCCCTCGCCAAGGAAGATGACGGCGCGCTCGAACGCGGTGTGAAGCCACGCTCGGTCGGGTTCTTCTCGCTCGAAATGTCGGGCGAGCAGCTGGCCATGCGTCTGCTTGCTTCGGCCTGCGGGGTGGGTTCGCACAAACTCCAGCGCGGCGAGCTGACGCAGGAAGAATTCCAGCGCCTGGTCGAAAGCTCGGCCGATATGGCGAGCCTGCCGTTGCATATCGACGACACGCCCGCCCTCACCATCGGCGCCCTGCGCAGCCGCGCGCGTCGCCTGAAACGCGTCCACAACGTCTCGCTGATCGTGATCGATTACCTCCAGCTGGTGCGCCCAAGCAGCAGCAACTCGCAGGCCAACCGCGTGCAGGAAGTGTCGGAAATCACGCAAGGGCTGAAAGCCATCGCCAAGGAGCTCGACATCCCCGTGATCGCCCTCTCGCAGCTGTCGCGTGCGGTGGAATCGCGCGACGACAAACGCCCACAGCTGGCCGATTTACGCGAATCCGGCTCGATCGAGCAGGATGCCGATATCGTAATGTTCGTGTTCCGCGAGGAATATTACAAACAGCGCCTCCAGCCCAAGGAAGGCACCCCCGAACATGCCACCTGGATGCAGGAAATGGCCGCCATCCACGGCGTCGCCGAGGTCATCATCGCCAAACACCGTAACGGTCCAGTCGACACCGTGAAGCTGCAATTCCAAGGCGAACTCACCCGCTTCCTCGACCTGGTGCAGGACGACCATTTGCCGGAGCAATATTATTAGTCGCAGAGCGACTAAGGGTTTTTGTTTGCTTCGGTTTGATCTGCGGGCTCATGGCTGGCTCGCCCGGCTCGGGTTTTGGTTTGCTTCGGCTTGATCTGCTGATCAAACCTGCGCGCCGGTTGGCTTCGCCTCTCTCCGCTGCGCTACGAGTCGCTGGCTGATGGCTCGCTCGCCCGGCTCGCTTACACATCTGCTAGACACCCCCCACCTGTCACCCCGTCGAACGACGGGGTCCATCTTGGCAACGGGCACAGGTGGACCCCGGCATAAAGCCGGGGTGACGAGGATGGAGAATGCCCACCCACTTCCACCGCCCGCAATTCTCTTTGACTGGCTACCGGCAACTGGCTACTGACAATCTATGTTCACCACCCCCACCCTCACCGTCAATCTGAGTGCCATTGCTGCCAACTGGCAGCTGCTGCGCGCGCGATTCCGCGGGGAGGAATGCGCCGCCGTGGTGAAGGCGGATGCCTATGGGCTCGGCGCCATCGCGGTTTCGCAGGCGCTCGAAAAAGCGGGCTGCCACACGTTTTTTGTCGCCACGCTCGATGAAGCCATCACCCTGCGCGCCGCGTTGCCGGATGTGCGGATTCTCGTGTTCCACGGTGTCGGCGCGGGTGAGGAATTCGCATTCGCCGCCCACCGGCTGATTCCGGTGCTGAATTCACTCGCCCAGATCGCCCGCTGGAAACCCGTCGCCGCCGAGCATGTGCATGCGGTGAGCGCGCTGCATATCGATACCGCCATGGGCCGCATGGGCCTTGAAACAGCCACCTTTGACGCGCTGATGGATGCCGATCCCACCATTCTCGATGCTTGCCGCGTCGGGCTGCTGCTCAGCCATTTCGCCTGCGCGCCGGAGGCCGACCACCCGCTCAACGCCGCGCAGCTGGCCGCCTTCAACGCCGCCTGCGCACGGGCGCCGGGCATTCCCGCCTCGCTGTGCAATTCGGGCGGCATTTTCCTGAGCGCCGCGCATCACTTCAACCTCGCCCGCCCCGGCTGCTCGCTTTATGGCATCGCCCCGCAGGCGCATGGCGCAAACCCCATGGCGCAGGTCGCCCGCTGGGACGCGCCGATCCTGATGACGCGCACGCTCGAACGCACGCAAACCATCGGCTATGGCGCCACTGCCACCGCCGCCAAAGGCACCCGCATCGCCACCGTCGCCAGCGGTTATGCGGATGGCTACCTGCGCCATCTTTCCGGCAACGGCGTCGGTTATCTGGGCGAGCACCGCGTGCCGCTCATCGGCCGGGTGACGATGGACATGCTCTGCTTCGATGTGACCAATGTGCCCGAGCACCTCACCCATGACGGCGCGCGCCTCACCCTGCTTGGCGACCGCGATGGCATCCGCGTCGATGAGGTCGCCCATGCCGCCGGCACCATCGGCTACGAGATCCTCACCCGCATCGGCGCACGGGTAAAGCGGGTGTATGAAACGCCCCTAGACTAGTCGGCCGCGAGTCTGTAAGAGAATGCCCATGGAAGCACTCATCAAACATAATCCCGTCGGCGCCGTGGGCCGTGTATTCCTTTCGTTTTTAAGCGCGATTGGCCGCCTGGCGATCTTCATGTGGAACATCCTCGCCCAGGGTTTCCGCCCGCCCTATTACCCGAAGCAATTCGGCAAAATGATCATCGAGATCGGCTATTACTCGCTGCCCGTGATTGGCATGACAACGCTGTTCACCGGTGCCGCCCTCGCCCTGCAATCCTATTCCGGCTTCTCGCGTTTCTCGGCGGAATCGTCGATCCCCATCGTCGTCGCCCTCGCCATCACGCGTGAGCTGGGGCCGGTCATGGCGGGCCTCATGGTTGCCGGTCGCATCGGCGCCGCCTTTGCCGCTGAAATCGGCACCATGCGCGTGACCGAGCAGGTCGATGCGCTGGTGACGCTGAGCACCAACCCGTTTAAATACCTGCTCTTCCCGCGCCTGCTCGCGGCGACGCTGATGCTGCCCTGCCTCGTCTTCATCGGCGATGTGATCGGCATTTTCGGCGGCTATGCGGTGAGCGTGAAAGCCCTCAATTTCGCACCGGTGCCCTATATCAATAACACCTGGAGCTACCTGCAATGGTTCGACGTGACCAGCGGGCTGATGAAAGCGGCAGTGTTCGGTTTCATCGTGGCGCTCATGGGCTGCTACCATGGCTACCATTCCAAAGGCGGCGCGCAGGGCGTGGGGGCGGCAACCACCAATGCCGTGGTTTCGGCCTCGATCCTCATCCTGCTGAGCAACTACCTGCTCACTGAACTCTTCTTTGCGGTCTAGCCATGATCAACGCCGTGCCGAAAATCAAACTGACCAATGTCCATAAGCGCTTCGGCAGCAAAGTGGTGCTCGATGGCGTGCATCTGCAGGTGCAGCCGGGCGAGTCGCTGGTCATCATCGGCGGCTCGGGCTCAGGCAAATCGGTGACCATCAAATCCGTGCTCGGCCTCATCAAACCCGATGAAGGCACCATCGAGGTCGATGGGCAGGACATTACCCATTACAGCTTCAGCCAACGGGCGCCGATGCTGCAAAAAATCGGTATGCTGTTCCAGGGCGGCGCGCTGTTCGATTCCATCCCGGTCTGGAAAAACATCACCTTCGGCTCGAAGGAGCGCGGGCAGGAACTGACCTCCGCGCAGGCCAAAGAACTCGCGGTTGAAAAACTCGAAGCCGTCGGCCTGAAAGCGGATGTGGCGAACCTGCTGCCATCCGAACTTTCCGGCGGTATGCAAAAACGCGTCGGCCTCGCCCGCGCCATCGCCGCCAACCCGGATATCCTGTTTTTCGATGAGCCCACCACCGGCCTCGACCCGATCATGGCCGATGTCATCAACGAGCTGATTGTCTCCTGCGTGAAAAAGCTGGGCTCCACCGCCGTCACCATCACCCACGATATGGCCAGCGTGCGCAAAATCGCCAGCCGCGTGGCCATGATCTATCAGGGTAAAATCATCTGGGATGGCCCGGTTTCCGCCATCGACAACTCCGGCAACGCCTATGTTGACCAGTTCGTCCATGGCCGCGCCGAAGGCCCGATCCATGTCGAAGGCCGCCGGGCGTAAACGGACTGCCATCACATAATCTTCATTTTTCCGGCCAGCTGTGGTAGGATACTGCTCACATGAGCAAAACACGATATGCGCTGGATTATAATCGGCTTTACTACCTGACACTCGATTATAACACCGACAAACAAAAGCTTAAGGTGACATTCGCCGATGACAACGCCCCCTGGCCGCGGCTGGTGCGCAACGTCACCCAGCTGCTTCACCTCGCCGGACACGACACGCCCGATGAGCGGCGCGGCAATAGCCTCACCTTCCACCATATCCACCGCGATTTCACGCTGATGCTGGGGCCCGAGCCCATCGCCCATTACACGATTGGGCTGGATGGCAGCCTGTCGCCCACCTTCAGCCGCCCGCTCACGGTCGATGAAACCCGCAGCATGGGCACGTTCCACCAGTTCGCGCCCTACCCCATCCGCCGCAGCTCGGCGGATGCAGCGCTGCTCGACACCGCCAAACGCGCCGTGTTTACCGACATCCACACCCACAGCTCCGGCCAGATCACCCCACGCGGCCTGCTGGAAGTGGCGATGCAGCACCGCCCCTATTTTTACCCGACCGCGCTGATGAGCGAAGCAGGCATCGACACCAGCACCATCGACGCAGCGAACCGCGCGATGATTCCACGCATCCCCTTCACCCCGAAAGAACGCCCCGGCGTCACCTATCCGGACATGGTCGAAGGCATCGACCTGCATGCGCTGAGCAAAGCGGATGTGCGCAAGCTGGAAGCCCGCATGGCCATGCCCGCCGACCACCAATCCACCTTCACCGAGATGGAACATGACGGCTACCGTTTCCGCTACCCGCTGACCAAGGATCGCCGTTTAGTGCACGACACGTTGAAAAAAGTCGCGCATGAATATGCCGCGCAAGGCATCCGCTACGCCACGCTTTCCTTTGTCGGGCTCGATGATCCGGCGATGCTGCGCATCGTCCACGACACGATGCATGAAATCGAACAGGACCCGGCCACCAACGACGTGCAGCTGCGTTTCATGATCGGCATTCCGCGCGGCTTCGCCCTGCCGAAAATCGAGGAGCTGCTCGAAAAGGCAAAAATCCTGCTCGATAGTCCCTACATCGTCGGCGTCGATATTCTGGGGTATGAAGTCAATAAAACCCGCCAGTTCGTGGATCTCTACGAAGGCTTCGCGAAGTGGGCAAACACCCACCAGCCCGGCGCCAGCCTGCGCGTGCATGCGGGCGAGAACGATAAGAACCACGACAACGTGAAAGACTTCCTCAAAATCGCCATCCGCTATCCGCGCCTGCGTTTTCTTGTCGGCCACGGGCTGTATGGGATGGATAAGGAAGCCACGCGCCTTGCGGTGAAGCTCAGCGCCAACCCGCAGCAACCGCATCTGTGGCTCGAGTTCAACCCCGCCTCCAACATCGCGCTCAACAATCTCGATCGGCTGGGCGATGTGCCGATCCATTACGCCATCGCCAACGGCATCGCGTTTGTCGTCAGCTCAGACTCCGCCGGGACCTACCAGACCAGCGCCGTGCAGCTCGGCCTTGCCGCCTACCATGCCGGGCTCGATGAAGCGGGCTTCGCCCTGCTGCAGCAGCACCAGCAACGGCTGATGGCGCATCAGCTTTCCTATGGCGAAACTGCCGCCGCGCGCATCGCCCATTGGAACACGCCTGCAGGCCGCAGCGCCTTCATCGCCAACCTCAGCGAACGCTTAGCGCAAGTGCCGCGCGCCACCATTGCCCCCGCCACTCCGGCGGATGCCGCCACCATCACCGCCAAACTCACCGCCGACCGGGTGACGATGATCCGCCCCGGCGAGCGCATCGCTGCCCTTACGGGCAAGCGCCCCATCATCCTGATCGGCGCCTCCGGCGAAAGCTGGAAACGCATCCCCAAAGGCCAGCAGCGCGAGAACGCGATTGCGGTCGATATGCTTATCCACGCGCTGGGCGAGCAGTGCTATATCGTGCAGGGCCGCAACAAGCCGGTGGGCTTAAGCAAAGTCATCGACCAATCGCTGCGCACGGCCAACGCGGTACGTGCACAGCCACTCTGCCATGTCGGCATGCTGGTCAATCCCAGCTTCGACGATACACAATCCTACACCCATCTCACCCATATGGAAATCATCCCCGGCCAGCCACTCGATTTGGCCGATGCTATTGTCGATCACGCCTTCGCGCATGACGGGGTGCTGATCGCGGTCGGCGGCGCCGCCTTCACGCGCGACATCATCCTCAAAGCCGACCTGCGCGGCATCCGCGACAATGCGCCGGGCAACCGCACCATGATGCTACTACTCGCCAACACGCAAGGTGCCTCCGCCGAAAAAGCGGCGATGCTGCACCCGGATTACACCGCGCTCGATGGCCGCCAGCTCATCAAAAAGCTCTACGAGAACCAGCCCAGCCTCTTCCCGGCCGGCTTCGCCCTCACCCAGCTCAACGAGCGCTATATCGACGCCACCGCGCGGGTGGCACATTATGGCTATAACCTCGTCGATTCTCCGGCATGATGTCCTCACGTTAGCAGTTGCACCGGCCCCCACCCCCGGCTAAAACTCGGGGCATGGCGAAAGCATCCACCCAGTATGTCTGTCAGGCGTGCGGCGCAGTGTCCCATAAATGGGCCGGCAAATGCGATGCCTGCGAGGCGTGGAACACCATCATCGAAGAATCGGTGACCGTCACCCCCAAAGGCATGAAGCCCGGCAAATCCAAGGGCCTGCAAATCGCCAGCCTTGCCGACACCGTCGCCCCCCATGCGCGCGAATCCACCGGCATCAGCGAGCTGGACCGGGTGCTGGGCGGGGGCCTCGTCGAAGGTTCGGCGATCCTGCTGGGCGGCGATCCGGGCATCGGCAAATCCACCTTATTGCTGCAAGCCGCCTCCACCCTCGCGGTGCAGGGGCGTAACGTGCTCTATATTTCCGGCGAGGAATCGCTCGCCCAGATCCAGCTGCGCAGCCAGCGCCTTGGCCTTGCGCAATCGCCGCTGACCCTTGCCACCGCCACCTCGGTGCGCGAAATCCTCGCCAGCATCGATGGGCCCAACGCACCGGATATGGTGGTGATCGACTCCATCCAGACCATGTTCGTCGATTCGCTCGATTCGGCGCCCGGCACCGTCGCCCAGGTGCGCGCCTCCACGCATGAGCTCATCCGCGCCGCCAAAAAGCGTGGGTTTTCGCTGATTCTTGTCGGCCATGTCACCAAGGACGGCCAGATCGCGGGCCCGCGCGTGCTGGAGCATATGGTCGATACCGTGCTCTATTTCGAGGGCGACCGCGGTCAGTATTACCGCATCCTGCGCGCCGTTAAGAACCGCTTTGGCGCAACCGATGAAATCGGCGTATTCGCCATGAGCGACGGCGGGCTGGAGCAAGTCAAAAACCCCTCCGCCCTGTTCCTGCATGCGCGCGAAAATCCGGTTAGCGGCGCTGCCGTTTTCGCCGGGATGGAAGGCACCCGGCCCCTGCTCGTCGAAATTCAGGCCCTGGTCTCCAATTCCACCATGAGCACCCCGCGCCGCGCCACCGTGGGCTATGACGGGGCACGCCTGTCGATGATCCTCGCCGTGCTCGAAACCCGCGCTGCCATGCGGTTTTCCGACAAAGAAGTGTTCCTGAACGTGGCCGGCGGCCTCAAAATCAGCGAGCCTGCGGCCGATGTGGCGGTCGCCATGGCGCTGCTTTCCGCCCTTTTGGAGAAACCGCTGCCCACCAGCCTGGTCGGTTTTGGCGAAATTGGCCTGACCGGCGAGATCCGCGCCGTCAGCCGCACCGATACCCGCCTCAAAGAGGCGGTGGCCCTTGGTTTCACCCATGCCGTGATCCCCAGCGCCTCGCCGGAGAAATTAAACGCCGGGGAGCGCGTCGCCCATGTGGACGCGCTCGTGCGTTTCATGCTACAGGGGTGACACTCACCCCACCACCACACGCATTCTGAGGGCACCCATGGCTGAAGTATCACTCAATATGTTCGATCTTGGCGTGTTGATTATCGTCGGTCTGTCGGCGCTGCTCTCGTTTTATCGTGGGTTTTTCAGTGAAGTGTTGTCGCTCGCCTCGTGGCTGGTCGCGTCCTATATCGCGCTGCGTTTCGCGCCGTTTGTCACCCAATTCATCGCCCCGCATATCAAGAGCGAACAGATCGCGTTCGGCATCGCTTCGGTCGGCTTGTTTTTCACCTCGCTGATCCTGATTTCCATCGCCACCGGCATGCTGCTTAAATTCCTCAAGCCCGCCGCCAAGGTTGGGTTGTTCGATAATTTAATGGGGCTGTGCTTCGGCGCTGCGCGCGGCATCCTGATCGTCGCGGTCGGCTATTTCATCCTGTCGATTGTGATGGTCGAGAAGGATTACCCCGCCGTCGTCAAACAATCCGTCTCGCGTCCCTATATCGCACAAGTATCGAAAACGATCGCTACCTTCGCGCCGAGCTACCTCGATTCGCTCGACGGCAAGGGCAAGAAAAAGCCTGCCGCTGCAGAGACGGGAGGCACACCCAAAGTGATCTACCCCGACAGCAAAAACGATAGCAGCATTCCCTCGCTGGAAGATTTACAAAAACGCATTCACGAAGAAAATGAGAAAAACAATGTTCGATAAATTCAACGATGAATGCGGCGTCTTCGGTATCTATGGCACCGGCGACGCCAGCGCCCACACCGCGCTTGGCCTGCATGCGCTGCAGCATCGTGGGCAAGAGGCGGCGGGCATTGTCAGCAACCATCACGGCCAGTTTTTCTCGCACCGCGCCCTCGGCCTTGTCGGCGATAATTTCTCGGATGCGAGCGTCATGAGCAAGCTGCCGGGCAGCATGGCCATCGGCCATAACCGCTATTCCACCACCGGCGAAACACTGCTGCGCAACGTGCAACCGTTTTATGCCGACCTTGCACTTGGCGGTTTCGCGCTCGCCCATAACGGCAACCTCACCAACGCCATGACCGTGCGCCGCGACCTCATCCAGCGCGGTTCGATCTTCGCTTCGACCTCGGACACCGAAGTCATCGTCCATCTCGTTGCGCTTTCTGCCGGGCTCACGGTCGAAGACCGTGTGATCGATGCGCTCAAACAGGTCGAGGGTGCGTATTCCCTCGTCATCATGTCGCCCACCTCGATCATCGGCGTGCGCGACCCGCATGGCGTGCGCCCGCTGGTGCTGGGCCGCCTGGGCGATGCCTACATCCTCGCCTCGGAAACCTGCGCGCTCGACATTATCGGCGCCGATTACGTGCGCGATATTGCGGCCGGTGAAATGGTTGTCATCAACCATGATGGCATCCAGAGCCTGTTCCCATTCGCACCGACGCCGCACCGTTTCTGCATTTTCGAGTATGTCTATTTCGCCCGCCCCGATAGCGTGCTGGAGGATAAAAGCGTCTATGCCGTGCGCAAACGCATCGGCGCCGAACTCGCCCGCGAGAACCAGGTCGCGGCCGATCTCATCGTCCCCGTGCCCGATTCCGGCGTCCCCGGCGCCATCGGTTATGCCGAGGTCGCGGGCATCCCGTTCGATCTGGGCATCATCCGCAACCATTATGTCGGCCGCACCTTCATCGAGCCGTCGGAATCCGTCCGCCACCTAGGCGTGAAGCTCAAGCACAACGCCAACAGCGCGCTGCTCAAAGGCAAACGCGTCATTCTGGTCGATGATTCCATCGTGCGCGGCACCACCAGCAAAAAAATCGTCTCCATGGTGCGTGAAGCCGGCGCCAGCGAAGTGCATATGCGCATCGCCAGCCCGCCCACCACCAACTCCTGCTTCTACGGTGTCGATACGCCTGAAAAATCGCAGCTGATGGCCGCCAACCACACCATCGCCGAAATGGCGTCCATCATCGGCGTCGATTCGCTCGCCTTCCTGAGCATGGACGGACTTTATCGCGCCGTCGGCGAAGCCAAGCGCAACAACGAAGTGCCGCAATATTGCGACGCCTGCTTCAGCGGCGATTACCCCATCGCGCTGACAGATCTCACCTCCGGCATCGCCGGGAACCAGAAAGACCTGTTCGTCCGCGAGGTCGCGTGAGGCTTGCTGGCAAAATCGCCCTCGTCACCGGTGCCTCGCGCGGCATTGGGGCGGCAGTCGCCAAGCGCTTCGCGGCGGAAGGGGCGCATGTCATTATCACCGGCCGCACCGTCGGCGCGCTGGAAGCGGTGGATGACGCCATCCGCGCCCATGGCACACCGGCCACCATCATCCCGCTGGATCTGCGCCAGTCCGACATGATCGATTCCCTCGGCGCGCAGCTTTACGAGCGGTTCGGCAAGCTCGATATTCTCATCGGCAACGCCGCCACGCTTGGCGTGCTGTCGCCGCTGACCCATGTCTCGCCCAGTGAGTTCGAGGATGTCTTCACCATCAACACCACCGCCAATTACCGCCTGCTGCGCGCCTGCGATCCCTTGCTGCGGCTTGCAGGCGATGGGCGCGTGGTCATGGTCACCTCGGGTGCCGCCAGTGTCCCCGTCGCCTTCTGGGGGCCCTATGCCGCCAGCAAAACCGCGCTCGAACACCTGACCCTCACCTATGCCGAGGAAATCGCTACCACCCGCATCCGCGCCAACCTGCTCGACCCCGGCGCCGTCGCCACCGCCATGCGCGCCAAAGCCTTCCCCGGCGAGGACGCCACACGCCTGCCCACCGCCGAAAGCATCACCGAATGGTTTGTGCGCCTGTGCGAGGCGGATGCACCCAACGGCAAGCGCGTTGTGGTTTCCTAGCATGCGGCGCCTGCTGCGCATCCCTGCCCACCACCTGCAGCGATTCATCGCACTGGAAGCATCCGGCGGCATTGTCATGATGGTCGCGGCGTTCCTCGCCATCGCGCTCGCCAATTCGCCGCTTTCCACTAGCTATCTCCAACTGATCGACGCCCCGCTCAGCGGCCATATGACCGCCAGCCTCTTTATCAAAGACGTGCTGATGGCGATTTTCTTTTTCGCCATCGGCATGGAGCTGAAATACGAAATGCGCGAGGGCGCGCTGGCCGCCAAAGGGCAGAAAGCCCTGCCGCTGTTCGCCGCGCTCGGCGGCATTGTGGCCCCGGCGCTGATCTATCTCGCCATCACCCGCGCTGCACCCGCCCTCACCCCCGGCTGGGCCGTGCCCACCGCCACCGATATCGCCTTCGCGCTGTGCGTGCTGCGCCTTGTTGGCCGCAGCGTGCCGCATGCCGCCAAAATGTTCCTGCTCGCCATCGCCATTTACGACGACCTCGCCGCCATCGTCATCATCGCCGTGTTTTATGCCACGGGCTTCGCGCCCATGGCTTTGCTGCCGGTCGCAGGCCTCTGCGCCGTGCTTTATGGCCTCAACCGCGCCCATATCAGCCATCCCCTCCCCTACCTCGCTGTGGGCGCGCTCTTGTGGTTCGCCGTGCATCATGCGGGCATCCACCCCACCGTCGCCGGGGTCATTACCGGCATCGCCATCCCCTTACGTCGCAAAAACGGCGGCGACATGCTGGCCCCGCTGCTGCACCGCCTGCATCCGTTCGTGGCCTTCGCCATCCTGCCGCTCTTCGCCTTCACCAGCGCCGGGGTGGACCTGCGCAATATTCGCCCGGAAGATATGCTTGGCGCCCTGCCGCTGGGCATTACGCTGGCCCTGTTCATCGGCAAACCGCTCGGCATTGTCGCCGCCAGCTGGGCCTGTGTGCGCCTGCGCATCGCCCCGCTACCAGGCGGCATTGGCTGGAAAACCGTCTACGCCATCGCCGTCATTGCGGGCATTGGCTTCACCATGAGCCTGTTTATCGGCCAGCTGGCCTTCCCCACCGAACAGCAGAACGCCATCAAACTCGGTGTCCTCGCCGGTTCCCTGCTGTCAGCGGCCTGGGGCGCCCTTTGCCTACGCCCACGCCGAATCCCTTGACAACAGCCCCAGCCCTGCCTACAAGACACGCCTTCCTGTAAGGAATGGGTTCGTAGCTCAGGTGGTTAGAGCGCACGCCTGATAAGCGTGAGGTCGGAAGTTCAACTCTTCCCGGACCCACCATTTCCCGCTAAGTAGCTGTTATTGCTGCTTATTGGAATCGCTGATTCACATGGGGAGTCCCGAAAGGGAGACTTTTCATGCGAAATCCGACCTATTTAATCCGCTCTCGCCACCATACATTCTACTTCCGTTACCCGCTTCCTGAGGCTCTACGCTGCTCAGGGAAAACGCCCTATGTGAAACTATCGCTGGGAACCTGTGAACCAAAACAGGCGCGTCACTTGGCGAGTCTGTTAGAATATCATGTCACCCAAGCTACCCATCATCCGCAGCTACACAGCATAGCAAGAAGTGGTATTGCGACCATGCTACGCGACTACTTGATAAAGGTGCTTCATCACACGCATACTGAGGCTGTTTTATTGCCCTCTCAGACGCAATATCCAGTGCAGCATACTCAGGTGGCACCTTCCCTTATCCTGAGCCTAAAACAGGCAGAAATTAGTCTGCGAACTGTCATTGAAAATTACATGGCGGAGATGATGAAATCGGGCGTATGGGGCAAACGCGCGGTTGGGCAGGTCGAGGATTGCTTTGGGGTACTGACGGACTTCCTAGGGATTGATTGCGGCATTGCCAGCGTGGGGTTTGCACAGGCACGACAGGTCAAGGAACTGCTCACCCAGCTACCCGCTAACCGCAATAAAAAGAGGGAGACACGGGACTTGCCAATTGCCGAGCAAATCAGGGTTGAAGGTGTATCGCGCCTGTCTATCGCCAGCATCAACAAGCACCTGATTACCTATAGCGGCCTCTTCAAATGGGCAAAGAAGCAGGGTTACACGGCAGATAATCCCTTCGCTGAAATGCTGCTTAAGGAGACCATCACACAGAAGCGCCAACAGTTCACTGCTGAGCAGATACGCCGCATACTAGCAGAGTTGGATAAGGGTAGTGATGGCCTCGCCAATACCCAATATAAATACTGGGGAGCACTCATCGCACTCTACACGGGAGCACGGCAAAACGAAATTGCCAGCCTCACCACTGCCGATGTGCGGGAGGAGAACGGTGTCTGGTATTTCGACATTAACCGTGACGACTCGACGAAGCAGCTAAAGACAAAAGCTGCTGTGCGGCGAGTACCGATTCATTCCGAACTACTCCGGCGCGGGTTGCTGGATTACGTGACACAGGTGCAGCAGATGAACCAATCCGGTATCCGATTGCTGCATCAGTTGACCTACACCGATGGCATGGGCTGGGGACGCAAAATCGAGCGTTGGTTTAATGGTGTGTTCCTTGAAACGCTGGGCATGAAGCAACAGCAAGTGTCATTCCACAGTCTGCGTCACAACGCCGTAACAGCCATGCGCCAAGCCGGAATCGATAACCATATTGTCCGGGCGTTAGTCGGCCATGAGCGGGATGGAGTGACTGAGGAAATTTACCATCATGGATACACGCTGGAACAATTACAGAAAGGGGTGGAGGCTATCCGTCATTGACCGATGGCCATCCCTCACATAACGTGAGGATAGAGGTTCCACGTGGAATCTTCGGGGCGTTGTAACCCCTTCTATAGGCGGCTTTGTGTAGCCGTTATCCGGCACTCCTCGACTCATTATGGTCGGGGAGGCGCATGTGTATGTTCAGGGCGAAAGCCTAAAGACATGCGCGGTCTCTCCT
>JAZKJM010000008.1 GCA_040384265.1 Pseudomonadota bacterium
TGACTGGGGTGAAGTCGTAACAAGGTAGCCGTATCGGAAGGTGCGGCTGGATTACCTCCTTTCTAAGGATAGTGGTTGGATCAATCATTAGGAATTATCCTAGTAATTTCCAACCCTCATACCTTACATATTCTATTATCGCACTCATCTGCGCTTAAACGCTCCCGCTTCTACCCATTGGGTGGTTGCGTTAGTCCACAGTATTACCAATAAAAAACGACACTAGGTTAGCAACAATAAAGGCCCCCGAGAAATCGGGGGCCTTTTTGTTTTCGTTCTTATCTCTTTAGGGCGGCAAAGCTCAGGCGTTCCCTAAAGAAATATGATATTTACGCCGATAGAAATACTGAATTGTCATCAAACTGTAACAAAACTGCGTTACACTAAATTATATAAAATTTTAAATAATTTGGCAAATGACGCTTATCCCTACTTCAATCATGGCAATTGACGCCAGCACGCCGGTGCTTTCGGCGGCAGGGGGCGCGGGTGAGCCATATGAAAATGCATCCGAATCCCAAATCATGGCCTTGGCCATCCAGGCCGAGGACCTGCGAAGGCAGGCCATCGACCTTGCAGACAAAGCCAGACAGCTCGCCGGCGAAGGCGCGCTGACCGACGAAGCCTTGCATGCAAAAACGCAAGCCGAGCAAATGTCGACTATCGCCGCGCAAGTCAGTCGTGAAATCAGCAGCGCGCCCACCACCAAAGACGGCCGCAAAAAAATGCCTGCCGCCCGCGTCGCTGTGCTGGGTAGCGCCATCGAACACGGCATGGTTGCTGGCGATAAAGAAAAAGGGGCCATCACCGAAGCCAGTGAAGAAGCCAAAACGCATGCCGTAAAAAAGAATAGCGTATTAAAAGAGGCGGCTGCGCCAAAAGCGCCGTCGCGCGCGCCAAGCCGCCCTGTTCCAGCACCGCGCGAGCCAGAGCCGGTCACCCCACGGCGCACTTCCGCCCTGTCAGGAGCCGCCGCCAGCCTCGCATCCTGGCGCGATAACGCTGTCCATTACGTCGAAGAAGCTGGCAACACCATCTCCCATGCCGCCAAGAAATCCTATGTCTATGTCACCGAAACCGCCACATCGCTTACCGCCCAAGTCTCTGCTGGTGCCGTGTCGCTCTATCATGCCACGGGCGAAGTGGTCGGCAACGCACTCACCACGGTTGCGGATGCCGCCCACACCGTGAGTGACGCGGTTACCGACACAGCAAAATCCGCAGTCGCCAAAGCCCGCCGCACGTATGCGGCCGCAGAAAAAATAGTGAGCGAAAAATATGCTGCCGCGAAATCTGCCGCCAGCGGCCTGTTCGCACGGGTTTTCCCTAGCGAGCCCGAAACGGCAGACACCCCAAAAACCGCCGATGCCGCGCCGAAATCCTGCATGGGTAAAGCCCTGGCAGAGGCGAGGGCGCTACCATTGCCGTTATGCCTGAGCGGCCTGTCCCTCGCGGATACGCTGCATGCCCAGCTTCCCAGCCTGCCAAAAATAAATTTCAGTTTGCTTCAGCTTTCGGGTTTAAGTTAACGAAATATTAATTAATTCGATGGCATAATAGATAAATATTGATCGAATTACCGCTCTTTGAAAACGTAACGAAACTGTAATAATTCTGTGCTATTCTGAAATCAGGAGATTGCGCACACGATGTCGAACGATACCGCACAGGAACTTGCATTACTTGCCGGACAAGCTGCAGCCCCGCGCGCGCAAAATCCTGACGATGAGCACAGCAAACAAAAATTAAAAATCGCAAACGCGGTGGCTGCTATTCGGGCCAGCAACTTGTTGCCTGATGAACAAGCAAAGTTAATTGCAAGCGTGGAGAGCGGGCAGGGCGGCGCCCTGGATACCATCCTCGCGAACGTTTCAGCACAAACAAAACAGGAAACCGTAAAACAAAGCACTAACACCGTCGCGCTCTATACCTTTAATACAGAAACCTATCCAGATTATGCTTCGTATTCTGCCCCATCGCAGCAGTATATTGGACGCCAAATAGAGTTTGCGCACAAGCATTCGGAGACATTCCGCAAGCTTGAAGCCGAATACAAAGCACTTCCAGCCATCTACCGTGAAGAGGGCGATAAGCAAGCGGCGAAAAACTGGCAAGAGCTTGCCGCCTTGAGCGCGGATCCTGAAATGGCAGAAAAATATAAAGAAGAACTTGCCATCATGCGCCGCCTGAAAATTGCCAATATGCCGGATGCCGCCCATCTGCTGCAGATGATGCGGGATGGCAAAGACCCCGCAGAAATTCATAAAGGCCTCGATAAGGTGATCGATGAGCAGGCCAAGGTGATCGGCGGCGTCATGAGTGACATCATGCCGGGCATCAACCAAGCATCGCAGGCCTATCTGAAAGAACATTATGGCAATCCACCCGATGCTCGCGCGATGCTGGATGACTGGTCGAAAATCAGCCTGCGTGATCGCGATGCTATCTATCAGGTGCTCAATGGTGCGGATCCCAGCAAATTAACCCCTGAACAGCTGAAATTGGTGCCCCAGGTTCAGCATATGTCGGCCGTCATGATCGCGGCGGATGGCGCGCAGACGATGTATGCCGGCATTGCCATGGCAAAAGATAAAGAGTTCGAGGCAAAATTGCTGGATACGAACATTCCCGTTGCCGTGCGTGGAGAAATGGTCGAATCCTATATGCGCACGCATGGCTATGCGACCCTGGATAAGGACGCCCGTGATCGCTTTGCCCGGGAATTGGTTCAAACCCTGGATAAACATCCGGAAGCAATCGAGTATATACGCAACGGGCAGATCGACAAAGTTGGTGCGCTGTATCAAAGCGAAGTTCTTGAAAGCAGCCAGAGTAGCGGTAAAGCAAATGATTTGAACGCATCAGCTATGTCGTTTATTGTGGCTTCCAGGCAAGATGCCGCCAACGAAGCCATTCCGCGTTACATCAAGGATGACCCTGAACGTTTTGCCGCGTACCAACAGCAAACAACGCAGTGGCAGGGCTTTCAGGCAGTCTATTCGCCCGATGTTCTTGAATCCCTCCTGAATCCACCAAAGCCGGAAGCAACAGCGGCCCTTGAAGCAGTCAAATTACCCGATCAAGCCACCCTGCGAAAAATGGATAATGCCGCCGCCGAAGCGTCAGCCAAGGGCAGTGAAACCGCCGTTGTGGCCGCCGCTGTCGTTAGCCCACCACCGGGCATTAACCCTGAAAAAATCCCATCGCTGGCCGCCGTCGGGGTAACCGGCGGGCAGTCTGCCAGTTCGAGCACCCCTGCTGTGCAGCTAGCGCAGCTGGCAAAGGCACCAACCGCGGATGATCTCTATCATAGCTAATCAGGCTTGAATTTTCAGGAATTTCGGCTAGTTTCCGCCCCATGCAACAACAGCCCAACGCTTCTGAAATCGTAAAACACGTCGACCTCTCACTGCCGGCGGAGGGCGGCAAGGTGCTGATGCATTCCTGCTGCGCGCCGTGTGCGGGCGAGCTGATGGAGCAGATGGTCGCCAACGGGATCGACCTCACGATCTTTTTTTACAACCCCAACATCCACCCATTGCGCGAATACGATATCCGCAAAAACGAAAATATTCGTTTTGCGGAAAAAATGGGCATCCCGTTTATCGACGCGGATTACGACGTACAGAACTGGTTCGCCCGCGCCAAAGGCATGGAGCGCGAGCCCGAGCGCGGCGTGCGCTGCACGATGTGTTTCGACATGCGCTTCGCCCGCACCGCGCTGCATGCGCAGGAGCACGGCTTTCCAATCATCACCAGCTCGCTGGGCATTTCGCGCTGGAAAAACCTCGACCAGATCAATGAATGCGGCGTGCGCGCGGCCGAGCCGTATGACGGCATCACCTACTGGGAATATAACTGGCGCAAAGAGGGCGGCGGGGCGCGCATGTACGACATCGCCAAACGTGAGGAATTCTACGCCCAACAATATTGCGGCTGCATCTATTCCCTGCGCGACAGCAACGAATGGCGCGAGAAAAATGGCCGCGAAAAAATCGCCATCGGCGAGACATGGTACGAGGAAAAACTCGACAATTAGCGGGTTTTCGGCGGCCGCTTACAACTATCGAGGTTGGCGAGGGATGTATCCCCCGGTGCGCAGGTCAGGCCGTGGTCAGGGACTACTTCTGCGGGTGCGGGCGTAAACAGGCGGCGAACGGTGGTGGCAAGGTTGCAAATGTCTGTTTGCCCGCTAGCCCACTCGCTTTTAGGAATAACACCCAACACCTCGAACCCGGCACGGTAGTAATTTGAGGCAGCCGTGGCCGCCGTATCCGGGAAGCAGCCAAGCCCCAGGCCTTCCTTGCGGTATTTGTTATATTGTACCCTGACATCTTTCGCCGCTTCGCGGGCGATTGCCTGATGGATGCTTCTGAGCGGTGCATCGTCTTTCTTATGCGCCAGATCCGCTTTGCATTCATCCGCCGGATGGGTGGCAAGAAACGCCGCTTTGGTCGTCGGCTGCGTAATCAGCTCGCCGCACACTGTGTGGGTTTTCAGCAAATCATTCATCACCTCGCGGGCGTGCTCGCCGGGGGTTTGTCGATCCGTTGGCTTATCGGTCATGCAGTTGCCGAGATGGGCGCTTGTTGCCGGCAAGGGATGGATGCGCGGGCTTATTGTCTGCGCTTGGGCTAAACGCTTTTTTTGCAAGCCCTACCATCGTCGCCATTTCATCTTGCCCCATGGGCGCTTCTGCTGCCGGTTCATTCGCGGCAAAGGCAATGCGCCGTTTTTCAGCCAACCCAATAGAGCCCGCCGCACACTGCACCTGATCTTCAGGAGAATAAACCACCTTGAGTGGCTTGCCTGTGTTCGTATCGATGATACCTTTGCCAATGCTGCCATTGAAGCATTCTTGGGCCGCAGCCAGGAGGTCGAGCTTACTGGTTGCAAGGGAGGTTGGCTTCTCTGTCATGACGCATTCTCTTTCATGTTCATTAAGCAATACTGCCACTATAGCGCAGCAATGGTTACAAAACCATGAAGATGGCAAAAAAAAAATCGGAGGTAGCTACTATATCACTGATTTTTAAATGAATAACCGCTTCACAAAACGGTCTGACGCTTAACGATTTTTTCATGAATCGCAGGGTATAGTGAAAAAAACGGGGGAATACCTTATGGCGCAAGATGTCGTGAAACAAGTAAACGTCAACGCTCAGATCCTTTATGCGATGGGAGACGATCCTAAATTTCTAAAGGAGATGCTCAAGACGGCCGGCGTCATGGCAAATGCCAAGCTGGCACAGGCAAATCCGCCACCCACTCCGGAATCGACCGATACGTGGGGCCGTGCAGCTAATTTTATCGCAGAGATTGCGAAAGGCCCCCAAAAACCAGCCCCTAAAACGCTACAGAGACTCACGGATCCTGCCGTGATTGCCGCGCGTAGGGAGGCCTTTCAGGAGTTGCTGGATGGGATGCGCACCGTGATCGGTGCAGAGCCCTATCTTTCCGGCACGAAGATTATCCTTGCCGGGTTCAATCCAAACACCAACAAGACCAATGTAGAAACGCCCAATATGCAGTCCTATCTCGATATGCAAGGGACACTCCTGCGCCAACTTAAAGACACGTTTGCCCAGCAGAACTATAAGAGCCCGGAAGCGTTTCAGGGCTTAGTGGTTAGGGGTATGTCGGATGCCTACTTCAAGGGCGAGTATGGACACGCATTGCCTGTTCCGAAAGAAACCCATGATGGCATCGACACGCTCGTTGGCCGGGCCGCCGCAAAAGCCACCGCGCTGCCTGCAAGCATGACCACGATGACGGGCCGGCAGCCAGGCATCGTGGCGCCTAACGCGATAGTCGCCGCCGGAAACGCCCGCTAAGCCTTCTTCTTTGTCGCACTGATTTTGCTGACGCTGCTTTTGGCAGCGGCAATTTTCGGTGCGGTTTTGGCTTTGGGCGCGGCCGGTGCGGCGAGGGATTTTTCCTCGATCGCATCGATACAGCCGATGGCGGCAAGGTTAATAATATCCGCCACGTTCGCGTTCATGCTGACGATCTGGATGGGTTTTTCAAGCCCCACCAGAATCGGGCCGATCACGGTGCCCACACCAAGCTCTTCCAGCATGTTCGCTGAAATATGCGCCGAATGCAGCGCCGGCATCACCAGCACGTTGGCAGGTCCCGAGAGGCGGCAGAACGGGTAAAGTGCCATCAATTCCGGGTTGAGGGCGACGTCTGCGGACATTTCGCCATCATACTCGAAATCAATATCCGTACGCGCGTTGAGGATTTCCACCGCATCGCGGATGCGCTTGGATTTTTCCTTCATCGGGTTGCCGAAATTGGAATAAGAGAGCAGGGCGACGCGCGGTTCGTGGCCCATCTGCTGCACTTTGCGCGCGGTGCGGATGGCGATATCGGCGAGCTCTTTCTCGTTTGGCAATTCCTGCACGGCGGTGTCGGAAATAAACACCGTACGGTTTTTGCTTACCAGCATCGACACGCCAAACAGGAACTGGCCCGGCTTGGTATCGATCGCGCGGCAGATATTTTCCAGCGCGCGGTAATAGTTGCGGGTGAGGCCGGTGATCACCACATCGCCATGGCCGCACGAAATCATGCAGCTGGCGAAGATGTTGCGGTCGTTCTTCACCATCCGCTCCACATCGCGCTTGAGGAAGCCTTTGCGCTGAAGCTTGCCAAACAGATACTCGATATATTGGCTGAGATGGCTGGTGACCGCGGCATTGACGATCTCCAGATCATCCGCATGCTTGATGCCGAGTTTGTGGATCGTGTTGCGGATGCGCTCCGCGCGACCGATCAGGATCGGGTGGCCATAGCCATTATCGCGCCAGTGGATGGCGGCGCGGATGACTTTTTCTTCCTCGCCTTCGGCAAAAATCACGCGTTGCGGGTTCTGGCGCACCACGTCGAAAATATTCGCCATGGAATTGGCCGCCGGGTCTAAGCGCGCCGAAAGCTGGCGCTTATAGGCCGCAAAATCCTGAATCGGACGGCGGGCAACGCCCGAATCCATCGCCGCGCGGGCGACCGCAATCGGGATGGTGGTGATGAGACGCGGGTCAAACGGCGTCGGTATGATATATTCCGGCCCGTATTTCATTTCGCGGCCCGAATAAACGGCGAGCACTTCATCGGGCACATCGGCCCGCGCCAGCTCAGCGATGGCTTCCGCGGCCGCAACCTTCATCTCGACATTGATCTCGCGCGCCCGCACATCCAGCGCACCGCGGAAGATGTAGGGGAAGCCCATGACGTTGTTGACCTGGTTGTTATAATCCGAACGGCCGGTCGCGATGATCGCATCCGAGCGCACTTCGAGCACTTCCTCCGGCATAATTTCCGGCACCGGGTTCGCCATCGCGAAAATGATCGGCTGCTTGGCCATCGAGCGCACATGCTCTTTGGTGATCGCACCGGCGGATGAAAGACCGAGGAACACATCCGCGCCCTCCATCGCCTCGCTCAGCGTGCGTTTTTTGGTGTTGACGGCATGGGCCGATTTCCACTGGTTCATGGAGGAATCGTTGCGGCCTTCGTAAATCACGCCGGAACGGTCGCACAGCAGCACGTTTTCATGCTTCACGCCCATATGTTTCAGCAGCTCGATGCAGGCAATACCCGCCGAACCCGCGCCATTGGCGACGATTTTAAGCTCCGACAACTGACGGCCCGTGATATGCGCCGCGTTGATGATGCCTGCGGCGGTGACAATCGCGGTGCCGTGCTGGTCGTCATGGAACACCGGAATATCGCACAGCGCTTTCAGGCGCTCTTCGATGATGAAGCAATCCGGCGCGCCAATATCTTCGAGGTTAATGCCGCCGAAGGTGCAGGAGATCGAGCGCACGGTTTCAACGATTGCATCCACATCCACCGAATCGACTTCGATATCGATCGAGTCAATATCCGCAAAGCGCTTGAAGAGAATGGCTTTGCCTTCCATCACCGGCTTGGAGGCCAGTGCGCCGAGGTTGCCAAGGCCAAGCACCGCCGTGCCGTTTGACACCACCGCCACCAGGTTGCCCTTGCTGGTGTAATCATAGGCCGCGTTTTTATCTTCGTTGATTTTGATGCATGGCACCGCGACGCCGGGCGAATAGCCAAGGGCAAGGTCACGCTGGGTGATAAGCGGCTTGGTCGGCGTAATGGAAATTTTACCGGGGGTGCCCTGGGAGTGGTAGAGCAGCGCTTCTTCGTCGGTAATTTTCATGTTTTCACTGGCCATGCTAACGTCCTTGCACTAGTTTTTGCGTTCAAAAATATGAGGGAATACGGATGTCATCCGGACTCAAGGCCACCACCATAGGGAGTGATTCGCAACAGACAAGCGCAATGTCTGTGTGCGCTGCGTCAATTCCGTCAACGCCGGTCACGCCATCCATGCGTCAATTTTTCGAGATCAAGGCGCGCTACCCGGATTGCATCCTGTTTTACCGCATGGGCGACTTTTACGAACTGTTCTTCGAAGACGCGCTGACCGCCAGCAGCATCCTCGATATTGCCCTCACCAAGCGCGGCAAACATAACGGTGACGATATTCCCATGTGCGGCGTGCCGGTGCATGCGGCGGAGGCCTATTTGCCCAAGCTCATCGCCTCGGGCCACAAAATCGCCATCTGCGAGCAGATGGAAACGCCCGAAGACGCCAAAAAGCGTGGCTATAAAGAGATCGTCCGCCGCGATGTGGTGCGCATTGTCACACCCGGCACCATCACCGAGGAAACCTTGCTGGCACCCACCAGCGCCCATTATCTGGCGGCGGTGTCGCTGGCACCAAGCGCCATCGCACTCGCCTGGCTGGAGCTGACCACCGGCGAATTCCAAACCAGCAGCGCCACGCTTGCCCAATTGCCCGCCATGCTTGCGCGCATCAACCCGCGCGAGCTGCTGCTGACGCAAGCGGCGTACGATCAACTGCAGGCGCAACCATGGTTCCTCGAATGGCGTGATAGCTGCAGTATGCGTCCGGATGTGCAGTTCGAGGCCAAATCCGCCCAGCGGCGGTTGAACGAGCATTATAAAGTCGCCGATAGCAGCGTGTTTGGCGAATTCACGCCCGCCGAAATCAGTGCCTGCGGCGCGTTGATCGATTATGTGCAGCTCACCCAGATGGCCGCCAGCGCCCGGTTGGATGCGCCCAAGCAAGAGCGCTACGACGACAGCATGCAGATGGACGGCGCCACCCGCCGAAATCTGGAGCTGACCCAAACCCTCGGCGGCGCGCGGCGCGGCAGCCTGCTGCACCGGATCGATGAAACGGTGAGCGCTGCCGGTAGCCGCCTGCTGTGCCAGTGGGTGAGCGCACCGTCGCGCCAGCTCGCCACCATCGGCGCACGGCACGATGCGGTGGCTTGGGCCGTGGAACAAGCACCGCTGCGCGAGCAACTGCGCAAGCGCCTCGCCGCAATTGCGGATATGGAGCGCGCCATCGGCCGCCTGTCGCTGGGCCGCGGCGGCCCGCGGGATGTGCTACTGATGGCGGGCGGCCTCACCCAAACCACCGCGCTTTATGAATTGCTGCGCGACCGGGCCTTGCCCGAGTTGCTGGCGGGCGCACGCAGCGCGCTCGCAGGCCATCACCTGCTAGCTGAGCAGCTCAGCGCCGCGCTGAAGCCGGAAGTGCCACATCTCGTCCGCGATGGGAATTTCATCGCCGATGGGTTCCGCGCGGATCTGGATGAATGGCGGCGGCTGCGCGACGAATCGCGCCGCGTCATCGCGCTCATGGAATCCAAGCTGAAAGCCGATACCGGCATTCCCTCGCTCAAAATCAAACATAATAATGTGCTGGGCTATTTCATCGAAATCACGCCGATTCATGAGAAAAAAGTCCCGATCGAGTTCATCCACCGTCAGGGCCTCGCCGGGGCGCTGCGCTACAGCACGCCGGAGCTGAACGACACCGCCCGCAAAATCGAAGAAGCGGCGGATAAGGCGCTGAAGCTGGAGCTGATGCTGTTCGATGAACTCGTCGCCAGCATCCTGCAGGCAAGCCCGGCGATTGTTGCCGCCGCCCGCGCCTTAGCGCTGATCGATGCCGCGTGCGCCCTTGCCGAGCTGGCGCAAGCGGGCAGCTGGGTGCGCCCGGCGATGACCAGCGACACCCGCTTCATCATCAAAGCAGGCCGCCACACGGTGGTCGAAGCGGCCCTGCGCCGCGCGCATCAGGAATTTATTCCCAATGATTGCGTAATGGGCGAGGGGGCAGGGGCTTCACCGACCACGACGCTGCTCATCACCGGCCCCAACATGGGCGGTAAATCGACCTTCCTGCGCCAGCAGGCGATTCTCACGATTCTGGCCCAAATGGGAAGTTTTGTGCCTGCGGAAGCGGCGCAGATCGGCGTGGTCGATAAGCTATTCTGCCGGGTCGGCGCGGCGGATGACCTCGCGCGCGGCCAATCCACCTTCATGGTCGAGATGGTGGAAACTGCCAGCATCCTCCACCAGGCCAGCCAGCATTCGCTGGTGGTGCTGGATGAAATCGGCCGCGGCACCGCCACCTATGACGGGGTGAGCATCGCCTGGGCCGTCGCCGAGCATTTGCATAACATCACCCAGTGCCGCGCCCTGTTCGCCACCCATTACCACGAGCTGACGGCGCTTGCGCAAACCCTGCCGCGGCTGAAGAACTACCACGCCTCCGCCAAGGAATATCAGGGCCAGCTGGTGTTCCTGCACACCATCCGCGAAGGCCATGCCGATAAATCCTACGGCATCCATGTCGCCGCACTGGCGGGCATGCCCAAGCCCGTGCTGGCCCGCGCCCGCAGCTTGCTCACCACCCTCGAATCCGGCCACAGCCTGACCGAGAACAAACGCGCGCCCGAGCTGCCACTATTTGCAGTCGCAGAAAAGAGCTTTATTTCAATGGCTCACGAGCAATTGATCAAACGGATAGCAAGTGTTGATGTGAACAACCTAACCCCGATGGATGCATTGCAACTGCTGAGCGAACTGGCCAAATCCGCCCGCGAAAGTTGAGCAAACGCCCAACTGTGACAGATTCGTGAAGTTTTTTTTCGGCAGGTGAAGGCTTTCGTCCGCCGTGATAGGCTGCCCGGCATGGCAATCATAAAAATCATCCCGCCCTACAAAGGTAATGGCAGCAGCAATGATGCCAACCCGGAAATGAAGGTGACGATCCGCAAAACGAAAAGCGGCGCCGAATACGACCTGATCCTGAAGCGAAAACATATCGAAGTGATTCCCAAAAAGGGCATCCCCAATCCCAATAAGCACGGGCAAGATATCATCGTGGATTGGTACGCCGACACCGGGCTGGACGAGCAGGAAAAAATACAAGCGTTTGCCATCATTATGGACCACTATCGCAACCGCTCGCTTGGCGATAACGGCTTCAGGGGCGCATCCATCGGGGTGGCGACGGATAGCACCAAAGGGCAATCGCGCTTGTTTATCGGCACCAACACGACCCGCTGGGCGTCGCCGTATTTCAAGGATTGCGCCGAACAAAACATGGTCAACGCCGCAACCGACACGCTGGCCTTCGAAGCGGTGAACGTGGGCAAACCGCCAGAACCGGCGACCTTCAAGGCAATTTATATCATGCAGGGCGTGAATGAGGGGATGCGCGACGGCAAAAAGCACGACGGCGTTCCCATCGCCTGCGCCTGCGGCAAATGCACGGATATGCTCGCCCGCGTGATGAGCAGCCCCACCGCACCGGTCATCACCATACCGCTGCTAACCGAGCCGCTGCGCAAAACGATTCAGGACAAAAGGGATGTCGTCGTCATCAACGAGACCGCCCAAACCATCGCTGACATCACCCCGCCGAAAAAGAATCACCATCGGTGCGAGGTCTGGAAAACATCCCTCGAAAAACTCAATTGCGATCGTGAAATGACGCTCGATGCTCCGGCTGCCGAGATGCAGAAGGTCGCGTTCGACCGTGTTGTTAAAATAGCAGCAAGCCCCTTTGGCCTGCCTGAAGACCGCGCCGCGAACAGCCGCCAAACCATTGCTACATGGGCAAAAAAACACGGGCAAGCCCCCGCCACCATTGCCGAATTGGTGAATCTGATCGCCCACCATATCAAAACAAAAGCCGTCAAGCTTAGCGATAGTATCACCGCGCTTGGCAAACCCGCCGAACAAGCGGCCAAAAATGAACTGCGACAGCGCAAAAGCGAAGCCTCGCTGGATTGCGCCGTGCGGGAGGATGACAGCATCGATTTAGGCGGCGTCAACCGCTTCATGGTCGAGCAAATCCGCAATACCATCGCCGACCGCCTGCACACAAAAGGCAAAAACAAGCTCGCCACCACAACGGCAACCGCCAGCCAGCAATGGGTGCGTGAGCACATAAAATACATCCGCTGCGCCGTCATCCAGCTTGATGACGGCACCTTCCGCTATGCCATTCAGGCGGAAGGGGAGCTGGACAACGCCATGCCCAATGCGGAAGTGGTGGCACTCGAAAACGCCGTCGCATCGCTGGGCCGCTACGGTGTACGGCGCGCCTGGGTGATGGAAATGAACCCCGACGACATTAACCATGGCCGGATGCATACCTCGCCCAAAGAAGGCGTGGAGCGGCTGGCAAAGCGGGCGAGTGTGGAGGGGCTGGATTTCACCTTTATTCCCTTTAATGAGGGCAAATTAGAGCATGCAGAGGTCGCCACCATCGCCATTAAGCGCAGCAAGGAGGCGCTTTACCCCGCAGGCCATAACGGCTACCTGGCCGCCACAGGGCAAAACCACTCCAAGGCCCGATCCGCGCCCGCAGCATGGCAGGCCTTCATGATCGCCGACCAGGCAGGAAAGGGCGCCGGGCGGAGCTAGATTGCTCCATTTGGGCGCCTTTGCCTCATTTCGCGCTTTATTTCTTGGAATTCATCGCTATAGTGCGCGACCATTGCAGGTGCGGCATGCGTGTGCCGCCCGCTTTAACTGATATGAAATGAAGGATATTTGTCATGGCTGTTCCAAAACGCAAAACATCGCCCTCACGCCGTGGGATGCGTCAGTCGCACCTCGCCCTCAATAAAAATGAAGCCGTGGTCGAAGACAAAACCACCGGTGAGCTGAAACGCTCCCACCACGTCTCCGCCGACGGCATGTATAAAGGCCGCAAGGTGACGACCGCCAAAGTAAAGCGCTAGTCCGAATACCGGGCGCGCGCGGTGGCACTCACCTTACCCATAGCGCTGGATGCCATGGGCGGCGACAAGGCGCCTGAATCGGTGATTCAGGGCGCGCGTCGCGTGCTCAAGGAATTCCCTGACACCCGCTTCATTTTTTATGGCCGCGAACCTGTTATCGCGCCGCTTGTCCACCGCAACCGCGATCTGGCCAATGCCTCGGAAATCATCCACGCCGAAACGGTGATCGCGATGGATGAAAAACCCTCGGTCGCCTTGCGCCAGGGCCGCGAATCCAGCATGCGTGCCGCCATTGATGCAGTCGCCAGCGGCAAGGCTTGTGCCATGGTTTCCGCCGGCAACACCGGCGCACTGATGGCGATGGCCAAATTCGTGCTAAAAACACTCCCGGGCATCCACCGCCCGGCCATCACCGCCACCGTGCCCTCCAAGCACCGCCCCGTGGTGCTGCTCGATATGGGCGCAAATCTTGAATGCACCGCGGAATATCTCGTCCAGTTCGCCATCATGGGCGATGCCTATGCGCGCACGGTGCTCGGCATGGCCGCACCGCGCATCGGCCTGCTGAATGTCGGTTCCGAGGATATGAAGGGCCATGATGAAGTGAAAGAAGCGCACCGCATTTTGCGCTCCGGCTCGATCCCGATCGAGTATCACGGCTTTGTCGAGGGCAACGACATCCTCGAAGGCACAACGGATGTGGTGGTGACGGATGGCTTCACCGGCAACATCGCCCTCAAAACCGCTGAAGGTGCCTCGCGCCTGATTTACGACACGCTGCGCACCGCGATTGAAAATTCCTTCGCCGCCAAACTGGGCTACCTGCTGGCCCGCCCGGCGATCCGCATGGCGCTCAAGCGCTTCGACCCCAGCCGCCTGAACGGCGCGATTCTGCTCGGGCTGAACGGCATCGCCGTGAAAAGCCATGGCGGCGCGAATGCGAAAAGCTTCGCCAACGCCATCACGGTTGCCATTTCGCTAGTGGAAAATCGGGTGAACGAAAAAATCATCACCGAGCTTAAAGGCGTTGTCCGCCCAAGCATTGTCGTGCCGATGGCGGATGCCTAATGGTCAGCTCCGTCATCACCGCTACCGGCAGTTATTTACCCGAAAAAATCCTCAGCAACGAGGACCTCGCGCGCATGGTCGATACCAACAACGCATGGATCCGCGAGCGCACCGGCATCACCCAGCGCCACATCGCGGCGGAAGGCGAATACACCTCCCATCTCGCACTGAAAGCAGCGCAGGCAGCACTCGCACAAGCGGGATATGCAGCGGACAGTATCGATGGCATCGTCGTCGCCACCGCCACGCCCGATAGCACCATGCCATCCGTCGCCAGCAAAGTGCAGGCCGGGCTCGGCATCACACGCGGCGCAGCGGTCGATGTCGCCGCAGCCTGCACCGGTTTCATTTATGCGCTGTCCGTCGCCCATGGTTGGATTCAAACCGGCATCGCCAGCCGCATCCTCGTCATCGGTGCGGAAACCATGTCGCGCATCATCGACTGGACGGATCGCGGCACCTGCATCCTGTTTGGCGATGGGGCAGGGGCGGTCATCCTCGAAGCATCGGCCGACACCACCCGCGGCATCAAAGCCATTCGCCTTGAAGCGCAGGGCGAGCATGGCCCGCTGCTTGGCACCAACGGCGGCGTATCGAGCAGCCAAACGGCAGGATTATTATTCATGCACGGGCAGGAAGTGTTCCGCCACGGCGTCGAAAAAATGTCAGGCATCGTTGCTGAAACCTTGCAAAAAGCGCAGCTCACCTTGGCGGATGTGCAGTGGGTCGTGCCCCACCAGGCCAACGCACGGATGATCAAATCCATCGCCCGCCAACTCAAATTGGCGGAGGATAAAGCGGTTGTCACCGTCACCCACCACGCCAACACTTCCGCGGCCTCTATCCCGCTGGCGCTCGACGTTTCCGCCCGCGATGGCCGCCTCAAAAAGGGCGACATTGTGGCCATGCCTGCACTTGGCGCTGGACTCACCTGGGGATGTTGTGTAATCTCGTGGTAAGACACCATGTTACATGAGGACGCCATGACCCAGAAAACATTGACCCGCGCCGATCTCAGCAATGCTGTTTATCGCGAAATCGGTTTGTCGCTTTCGGAATCCACCCAGCTTGTCGATGCGGTGCTGGAAGAAGTCGCCCTCGCGCTGACGGAAGGCAAGTCGGTCAAGCTGTCATCGTTTGGCACCTTTAAACTGCGCCGCAAAAAAGAGCGGATCGGTCGCAATCCCAAGACCGGTGTCGAAGTGCCGATCACGCCGCGCACCGTGCTGTCGTTCAACGCCAGCAACATTCTCAAACAAGCTGTGAATAAGGCGTAAAATTCACTCACGCTTTTTCTCCGTGTTCGCTTATCAATGATAGCAATAATACTACCACCGCAACACGGGGTTCCCATGGCAAGCACAGATTTCTCGCTCTTTTCCTATGAAGAAAGCGACACCAAAAAAGAAAAAGCACCCGGTGCCCTGCGCACCATCAGCGAAGCTTCTGAGCTGCTGGATGTGCCGCAGCATGTGCTGCGTTTTTGGGAAACCAAATTCACCCAGATCAAGCCGCTGAAGCGCAATGGCGGCCGCCGCTTTTATCGCCCGCAGGATCTCGACATCCTGCAGCAGATCAAACACCTGCTCTATAATCAGGGCTACACCATCAAAGGCGCAAAAAAAGCGGTGGATGATTTCATCCACGCCCGCGCCGAGCGCCCGGTCAACAACGCCGAGTGGCTGGCCGCCATCCCGCCCGCCAGCGTGAACGATAATTTTGAAGCAACCGCCGAGCCCGACATGCTCGCCCAAATCGCGCAAGCCTTGGCCGAGCCGGAAGAAGAGGTGGCAACAGCTATCGTCGAAAGCCCGTCGCGTGATTCGCTCATCGCCCTGCGCGCCGAGCTGGTGCAAGCGCGCGACAATCTGCGCGTTTACCTACCCGCGATGACGCAGGTGGTACAATAAATTCATCCCGCGGCTTGACCGCAGCATCGCAGGCGCATACACACGCTCCTGCGTTTCTGCTCGCGCAGGCCGCAACCGGTTTCATGGTAACGGAGTGTAGCGCAGCCCGGTAGCGCACTAGTCTGGGGGACTAGGGGTCGCAGGTTCAAATCCTGTCATTCCGACCATAAAAAAGGCCACCACCCGGTGGCCTTTTTTATGGTCGGAATCCAGTTATGAGCCTAGCGAAGCAGGTTCATCATTTCCTTAATGAGCACCGCGAATTTAGGAAATGACACGCAGCGCAACGCGCGAGGAAAATCCTGTCGAATGAATGGGTGAAGCACACTCAAGCATTGGAATACATCAGCACGTCATTGCGAGCGAAGCGCGGTACCCGGAGCGAAGCGGAGAGAGGCACTTGCCAATCCAGCCGCCCCGGATGCGATAGAAAGAAAGCAAGACTGGATTGCCGCGCTTCGCTCGCAATGATGAAAGAAGAACAAGGGCACGGACACAATGAATCCCTCCAACAAAAAAGGCGACCCGAAGGCCGCCTTTTCGTTTTCGTAACCCACCCCGCTTACGCAGGCAGCGGGTCTTTCCATTTATCCTTGTAGGTGAACACCGCCACGAAGGACAGCACACCCGCCCCGATCATGAGCCAGACGATGGAGAGGTTATTCCCCGTCGTCTTAATCATGTATTCGGCCAGCGACGGGGTGAACCCGCCCAGGATCGCGCAGAGGTTATAGGCGAGCGACATGCCGGTATAGCGAATGCTGGTTGGGAAAATCTCCACCAGCGTTGCCGGAATGGGGCCCAGATACCAGCCAAGAATCATCGCAAGGATGCACTGGCCGGCAAGCACGTTGATGAACACGCCCGATTGCATAAGCATGAACGCCGGGTAGGTGAGGGCAATCATCGCGATAATCGCCATCATCAGCACCCACTTGCGCCCAATCTTATCCGCCAGCATCGCCGCCGGATAGATGGTGATGAGCATGCTCGCCATCGCCAGCGAGTTAATGAGCAGCGCGTTCTCCTCACTCAGCCCCAGATGCTTTTTGGTATAAGCGATCATGTAGATGGCGATGATGTAGAACGGCACCGTCACGAAAATATAGGCCATGAATGCGCGCAGCATTTTGCCGGGATATTTCGTGAAGGCATCGCGGACGGGGCTTTTGGAAAGCGTGCCGTCTTTCTTTGCTTGCTCGTAAACCGGGCTCTCTTCGCCATGGTTGCGGATATAGAACCCGACAAAGCCAATGCCCACGCCAAAGAAGAAGGGCAGGCGCCAGCCCCAGCTATAGAAATCTTCCGTGCTGAGGATGGAAGCGACGATGGTCGAGACCAGCGAACCAAACAGGAACCCGATCACCAGGCTGAGCTTAATGATGCTGCCCATGGTCGAGCGTTGGTTATGCGGTGCATGCTCCACCACATAGGAAATGGAGCCGGAATAGGCACCACCCAGCGAAAGCCCCTGCAGAATGCGAATCAGCGTCAGCAGGATGGGAGCAGCCAGACCGATGGATTCATAGCTTGGCAACAGGCCGATACAGCCGGTCGGGATCGCCATCATCATCATCGAAAGGGTGAGTGCTTTTTTGCGACCGAACTTATCGCCGATGCGACCAAAGAAAATCGCGCCAAGCGGACGTGCAATAAAACCGGATGCGAAAATGAGCAGGGTCAGAATCAGGTTCTGGCTGTCATCGCCCGCTGGGAAAAACAGCTGGGAAAACACGATCGACATGTGGCCATACAGTGCGTAGTCATACCACTCCAACCCGTTGCCGAGCATGCCGGAGATAATCACTTTTCGTTTTCCGCTTATCAACGCCATTTCATGTCCCCTTTATTTTTTTTAGTGGGCGGACATTAGCGATTGAGACGCGAATGCCAAGCATAAACGATGCTGCATTGCGGTAGGTTTCTGACGCGGGAATTTACGCTTTCGCTAAAAGCGGCGATGGCTGGATATTCGAGCGATGTGCCACCGCATGCACCTGCGTCGTCGGCTGTGGATGACGCGGCTGCATGAACGGCGCAAGCGTGTCATAAAGTGCCGAGGTCGCCGCCGGTGCATCGATGTGCGGCACCACCTCCAGCAGCGTTGCCACATCCCGCGCAATACCGCTTTGTGAAAGCGGCGCCAAAGGCGCATCATTCGCCGCCACGGGCCGCAGCGCCGCGGCAATGCTCGCTTTAATTTCGCCCCGCCCCGCCTTCATCCATGGCATGGTTTGCAGCGCACTGGCCATGGCTTCCACCATCGGTGCTTGCTGTGCATCCGGGAAGCGCATGATAATCTTTGCCGCACAGGCGCCAAGCCGCTCCAGCCGCTCTGTTTGGTGGTGGCGAATGGTGCGCATCACTGCCTGTTTAATGTCCTGCGCATTCTGCTCCGCAGCCCCGCGCGATGCGGCCGGCGGGCTGCGATCCATCGCCGCATCCGCCGTATGTTTATCGAGCCAGAATTGCATGATGTGATCGACAAACTGGGTTTGCTCGCGCGCGCCCATCAGTACCGGCTGCTCCGCGACATGCTGGGTGATGCGGGCGGCGAGTTTTTCCGGATTAATTTTTGCATCGCCGCCATACGCATGGCTGTTGGTGAACATCAGCGCCACGTCGCCACCGATGTAAATTTTCTCGCCGATCTGCTGACGCACATTGCCCTTGCTGTTCGCCCCCATCAGCCGGAAGCTGCTTGCACCAAGCGTCAACAGCCCCGCGACAAACGGGGTGTGCTCACGAAACGCATGCCATGTTTTTTGCAGCGGGTTGCGGTCAAGCGGCTGGTCGCATTCTGGTGCCGGCGCGCTTGGCGGAATCATCAACGCCGACCACCCGGCAAAGGATAAGCTCGCGCCGAAGATATCCTTGCCGAACCCGGTTTTCAGCCACGCCATCGCACCCGTGGCGCCGGTGCCGACATAGCGCAGCGCCGCGGCATCATGCGGGTTGGCAAGCAGTCGGCTGCGGCAGAATTTGCGCTCCAGCACCGCATGGCCAATATACGCCAGCATACCAAAATTATTGGCCATCGCACCGATCTGCACTGGATAACGTTTCATGAAGCGCCCAGCCCGTTCGCCAAAACTGTCGGACGCAGCATCACGCGCAGGATCGTAGCGTAGCGCGCCAAGATCATCGTTCGCCGCGATGGCCTGGTCGATTTTTCCGCCGATGCGCTGGAATGCCCGATCCTCATTGTTGCGTGCAAACCCAAGATACGTCACCGATTGCGCTAAAAATCCAAGCCCCGCGATGGATAGCAGCGCGTTCTTGGGGTCGGTGAATTTGCCGTATTGTGCGCCCGCGCTTGCCGTGGTCAGGAACACTTCCGCCGTCGAATTAATAACACCATTCGCCCGCGCCGGATCGCGCAGGGAGCCCTCAAGCCAGAGGGCGGATTTTTTGGCAGCCACTAGCCCTTTGCCAAGCGTATCCGCCGGGTGGGTAATGGCGTGGGCAGTGCCGCGCAGTAGCCCGGCTTCATGCAGCACGTCGCTGAGCGCGCTCTGCGCGCCAAAATGGTGAATCTCAAGCGTGCTGTTGCCATGTTCGTCATGCCCGGCAGCAACCGCATAACCACGCGCCTGCAGCAGTTCACGGGTGGCGGCCAAATGCTGGGGCGAGGCTGGGTCACTATCCGCAAACAGTACCCGTGCCCGCCAATCCTTGCCCATCAATGCCGTTTCCAGAAAGCGTATTTTGCTTTCCGGATGGTCATAAATCGTAATGACAGAGCGGGTAGGCGCGGGCATGGGTAAAGACCTAATAGTTCACCCTCCATCCTACCCGTTCCGCGCCCGCAGCTCAAATGACAGAAATATGACAATCACTTGGATTTTTGAGGATTTTTGGGATTGTGAGGGGGGAGGGCTGACTTACCGAATATGTTTCTCCAGCCCTCCTACGCTCCAAGAGGAGCTACGAAGGGCACTCCTTCGCCTAAGAACGGCATTCGGGTGCCTTGCTGGCGTAAGCCATCCGAAGCCGAAGGCGTAGGATGGTCGGGGCGAGAGGATTCGAACCTCCGGCCTCCTGCTCCCGAAGCAGGCGCGCTACCAGGCTGCGCTACGCCCCGACAATCAGCCGCCACCGCTATAAACGCGGCGCGGGCCTTGGTCAAGAGGGTGCTTATTTTTTAGTTTTAGCTTTGTGTTTTGGCGCTTTTGCATAGGCCGGGCGCTGCCAGGCGCGGATGGATTTGACCTTCATCGTCGCCGGGAAACGGGTCGATTCATCCGGCGCCCCACCCCAATTATCCGGCAACCCAACAGCCACATTGGCGATCACATAAAACGGCTTGTGAAACTCATCCGGCGTCGGCTGGGTGAACACCAGCTTGCGGTCGAAATACCATTTTATTTCCTTCGGCCCCCAATCGACCGCATATTCATGGAAATTGGCGCTGAGATCGAGCCCCGTTTCCGTGCCATGCCCGCGCGCTTCCTTGCCTTTTTTGCCATTCACATGGATCGTCGTATACAGCGTTTTGCCCTCACGGCCGAGCACTTCCATAATATCGATCTCCGGCGGCCAGGAGCGATCCACCGGCATCAGCCAGAACGCAGGCCAAATGCCGTTGCCGCCGGGCAGCTTGGCCACCATCGCAAACACGCCGTAGCGCTGGGAATACGGAAAACTGGTGATCGAGGCGCTCATATACCCCGTGGGGTCGCGCGGGTCGATCCCGGCGACGAGATCTTTGGGCATAGGCGTCGCCGTAAAATTCAGCGTTTCCGCCCATGTCAGCGGCGAGCGAGCGCCCAGTTGCTCGATCATGTCGCCATTGGGATCGCTATTGGCATTGCGGTTGGAGGTCCAGCCCGGAAACCGCTTGCCGCGTGCTGGCCAGACTTCCTTCGAGCCCACCAGCCCGTGATTCCAGATATAGCCCGCCGCCCACGAAAAATTCGGGTCCGAAAGCGGCTTGCGCGGTGCATAAACATCCAGCGCCCCCTTGCGCCACACCGGCGGCGCAGTAAACTCCTGCACCAGTGTTTCCTGCGCGCCGTTGAGCGACAACCGCGTGCTGGCTGACCACGCGGGCACAGCAACAAGGAGCACAGAAAAAAGAACGAGAAGAGGGGAGCGGTTGGGCATGAAAGGTCATATCTACAAAAGGAGGATGGCCCGCCATCTTGAAGCCCAAACTGCTTAAAGATGGTCGGGGAGACAGGATTCGAACCTGCGACCCTCTGGTCCCAAACCAGATGCGCTACCAGACTGCGCTACTCCCCGACATGCGCTTGCTACCACCGAGCTGTGATGAAATGCAAGCGCCGTGATTGACGGAATCGCAAAATAACACTAACTCCTGTGCGTATGAGCAAAAATATACAGTTTTACGGCTGCTACACGGCCCTCATCACCCCATTTTCGGGCGAGCGGGTCGATCATGCAGCCCTTGAATCCTTCGTCGAATGGCAAATCACGCAAGGTGTCCATGGGCTCGTGCCCTGCGGCACCACCGGCGAATCGCCGACGCTGACCCCCGCCGAGCACGGCGAAGTCATCGCCCGCACAGTCGCTGTCGCCAAAGGCCGCGTCAACGTGATGGCCGGCACCGGCTCCAACTCGACCAGCGAAGCGATCGAATATACCCGCCACGCTGAAAAAGTCGGTGCGGATGCGGCGCTTGTTGTCGCCCCGTATTATAATAAGCCGACGCAAGAGGGCCTCTACCAGCATTTCAAAGCCATCGCCGCCGCCACCGCGCTGCCAATTTTCATCTATAATATCCCCGGCCGCTCGGTCGTGAACATGACGGATGCAACACTCGCCCGCCTTGCTGAAATCCCTAACATTGCAGGCATTAAGGATGCTACCGGCGACCTCGCACGCGTGGCAACACTGCGCCATCTGGTCGGCGACCGGCTCGTTCAGTTCTCGGGCGAGGACATGACCGCGGTCGGCTTCAACGCTATGGGCGGGCGCGGGGTGATTTCGGTTGCCTCCAACATCGCCCCGGCCATCACGGCGGAAATCCAGAATCTCTGCCTCTCCGGGCGATACTACGCCGCGCGTGAGCTGCAGGAAACCCTGGTTGCCTTGACGCAGGCGATGTTTGTCGAAACGAACCCGATCCCGGTGAAATACGCCTCCAGCCTGCTCCAGAAAACGGATGGGTCGATGCGCTTGCCGCTGGTCGCCGCATCGCCTGAAACCCAGGCCGCCGTGCGCTCCGCGATGGCTGAGCTGAAGCTTCTTTAAACCGTGGTCGAAAAAAAAACAGTCGCCGTCAACCGCAAAGCGCGGTTTGAGTATGCCATCGAGGAAGTCTTCGAAGCGGGCATTGTGCTGGTCGGCACCGAAGTCAAATCGCTGCGCCTCGGCCGTGCCAACATTGCCGATGCCTATGCCAGCGTAAAGGGTGGCGAGGTGTGGCTGTGGAACGCCCATATCCTCGAATATACCCACGGCAACCGCAACAACCACGAGCCCAACCGCGGCCGCAAATTGCTGATGCGCGAAAAACAGATCAAAAAACTGACCGGCGAACTGAAAGTGCGCGGCACCACGCTGATCCCGCTGGAGCTGTATTTCAACAGCCGCGGCTTCGCCAAAGTCGCCATCGCCATCGCGCGCGGTAAAAAGCTTTACGAGAAACGCGACGTCATCAAACAACGCGACTGGAAACGCCAGCAAAGCCGGTTGATGAAGAAATAGCGCTCCTCATGGTTGTCATGCCAGCGCAGGCTGGCATGACAATGCTGAAGAGGTTAATGCAATCTTAACCCCCATACGGCATACTCATCCTATCATCTTCCCGCTTGCCACCGCCTGCATTAACCAATAGTTAACGTATGCATAAAATAGGTATCATGACACGCGATGTGGACACAGGTTCAAAATATACTTCAGCCCACGCTGAGCGAGGGGAAAGGTAGCGCCATGCCACCGGTGGTTCCGTTGCGCAAAAACGCCATCCGCTTCGACAGTATCGTGGTCGGCAACAGCATCCGCTTCAGCGCCCAGTGCCCGTTGCGGCCGCTGGCAGGGGCCGCCGCCAATGTCATTGCCGTGCGCCATTACCGTTTCGGCGAGGACGCGCTCAAAAGCTACCAGCTGCAAATCGGCACCGCGACGCATTATTTCCTGACCGTCGCGGAAGATGACCAGGGCAATTACCTCAGCATCTCCCGCGCGCTGAACGAAGACGAGCAAGACCGCTGGTTCGGCCGCGACGCGCTTGGCTTTTTCACCGAGCAAAGCAGCGCCAAATCCATCCGCTGCAAAGCCGACCTGATGATCGATGGCGACTGGGCCGCCGCGCGCTACAGCAAAACAGTCGATTGGGTCGAAGGCAGCATCGCGCCCGCCGAATCGCTACGGCTCGCCCGCAGTTTCCATTACAATTTGCTGGTCAACGAATCCGGCGAAAAAGCCCTCGAAATCGAGCATGATGATGTGAGCGGCGAGAACCGCGTGTTCGTCACCGTCTACCGTCCGACGGAAGATGTCAGCAGCATCGAGGCGACAAGCGCTAAACAGGAAGCGCCAGCCCCTTCGGTCGCCGAGCAGCCGCTGTTCAAGGAGCCCGCCATCACCACCGCGCAGCCCAAGCAGCGCCCTGATTTCCGCCGGTTGGACGAGGTGGGTTTCCCGGAAATCCATATCGAGCGCACAGCGCCTTCGCTCAGCGAGCGCAACGAGCCGCCGCCGAATTTACCGTCCTTCCTGCTCGCGCGTGAGGAAACCCATTACCTCTCGCTGGATGAGGTGATCCCGCCGGAACCCGAGCGCATCCGCGTTGGGCTGGGCGCCGCGCGTACCCTGATCGAGCGGGCGATGAACCGCAATGTCCGCGTGCGTGATGTGCTGCGCGACATGCTCGGCCTGCAATCAGCACTCTCGGAGGAAGTCATTTTCGAGCTGCCCCTCAGCGACGAGGATTACCGCATGCTCGCCATGCGCTACAAACTGCGGCCGGATCACCGCGTCGAAATCCGCTCGCGCCTCGAAGAAGAATTGCGCACCAAGCTCACAGGCATTGCGAAAGCCTAGGCGGGGAGTATAGTCGTTAAGCTCCCAATTTATCATATCGTCATTGCGAGCGAAGCGCGGCAATCCAGCCTCTTAAGGAAATACTAGCGACGCAGACGCGT
>JAZKJM010000009.1 GCA_040384265.1 Pseudomonadota bacterium
TTGGAGGACCTTGGTCAATGTGCTGTTCATCAGTTGTTGGCGGAAATCGAACATGACAGAGATTGTCGTTTATGCTTACTGCGACAGAACCGTTTCTCTCCCCCGCTCGGAATGACAGTCTGAGAGGCCGCCAGCGGCAAATAGTCACTTTGATTACACTAATCGCTCAATTGAATGGAGCACCGATGCAATCCAAACTGTGGTCTCTCACTCTCGGTAACTTCGCCATCGGCACCGGCATGATGATTGTGCCAGGTATGCTGAATGAGCTCAGTGCCGATCTGGCAGTGCCGCCTTCTTCCATCGGCATGCTGATTGCCGCCTTTGCCATGACGATCTGCTTCGGCAGTCCTTTGTTGGCCAGCCTGACCAGCGCGATCGAACGCCGCAAACTGCTGACCGGGGCGCTGGTCTTGTACGCCGTGATGCATGTAGTAGCGGCGCTGGTTCCCGGTTACACCACGCTTTTGCTGGCACGCATGGTGACGGGAATCGGCGCGGCATTGTTCACGGCGCAGGCGGCCGCGACTGTCGGCTTGCTGGTTCCGCCTGAAGCACGCGGCAAGGCGATCGCACTGGTTTTCCTCGGATGGTCGATCGCGGCAGTGGCGGGTGCCCCAATGGGCGCCTACCTCGGCGCGCATATTGGCTGGAGACCTACGATGGCGCTGGTCGGCATGCTGGCCGCCGTGTTCGCGCTGTGGGTATGGATCCAGATTCCGAGCAAGCTGTTTGTCGCGCCAATGGATCGCGCCGCCTGGAAAACGCTGTTGTCGGACAAAGCTTTAATGCTGACCATTTCGGTGACGGCTATTCAGGCCCTCGGCATATTCACAGTGTTTTCTTATATGGCGCTGGTATTGAGGGACTTCATCGGCGCCACGCCGACCACCATCAGTCTGATGTTGTTGTGCTTCGGCATCGCCGGCGTGATCGGTAACCTGGTCGGTTCACGCTTCATGGATCGCGTCGGCCCGATGCGGGTCGGCCAGGCTGCGCTCGGCTGCATGCTGATTGCGGTGCTGTTGTGGCCACTGACGCGCGACTCCCTGGTTATCACGGCAATCCTGAACGTGGTGTGGGGTTTCGGCTGCTTCGCCATCAACAGCGCGCAACAAGCGCGACTGGTTGCGATGGCGCCGCGGCTGGCATCTGCTTCGGTGGCTTTGAATTCATCCGCGATATATGGCGGCCAGGCAGCCGGCGCTTTCATCGGCGGCGTGATGGTGTCGGCCCACGGCACCGCCAACCTGTCTTACGTCGGTGCGGTGTTCATTGCCTTGTCGATGATGGTGTCGTTGCTGGCAGCGAACCTGTCTGAACGGCGTGTACTTGCGTTGTGATGAGCCGGCGCGATTTGTTTTAGTGCCTGGTTTTAACGCCGTGTATTAGCGATCGCATTTCAGTTCGCAGGTTAGTCGCTGACCGGTTTTAGGGTTCTGTCGCAGTAAGCATAAACGGCAATCTCTGCCATGTTCGATTTCCGCCAA